>JAHFDQ010000522.1 GCA_023248915.1 Archangiaceae bacterium
TTCTGCATGGTGCCCTACTACGAGAAGTACGGGCTCGAGGGGCCGCGGCTGACCGGCATCTCGCTCACCGGCGACTTCTCGGCCGAGCTTGCCATCCTGAAAGCGGTCGCGCCCCGCGCCACCCGGGTGGGCATGCTGTTGGACGCGCGGTACTCGTCCAAGCTCGCGGAAGAGGCCGCCGCGGCCGCCGCGCGCGTGGGGCTGGCGGTAGTGCCGCTCGACGCGGACGGGCCGGCGAAGGCCGAGCGGGCCCTCACGGGCGCGAAGGGAAAGCTCGACGCGATGCTGATGGTCGCCGACAAGACGGTGGGCAACGCCGCCGTGGTGCGCCTGCTCATCGCGCACTGCCAGGCCGAGAAGATTCCCTTCCTCTCGCTGTCGCCCAGCCAGGTGAAGGAAGGGGCGCTGTTCTCGCTGTCGCCGGGCGCGACCGGCATCGGCCGGCAGGCGGGCCGGCTGGCCAACCGCATTCTCCACGAGAAGGTCGACCCCGGGGCGCTGGCGGTGGCGCCCCCCGAAGACCTCGACCTGGCGCTGAACCTCACCACCGCCTGCCTGCTGGGGCCCGGGTGCCAGGTGGCGCTGGAAGCCTTGAAGCTCGCCGCCCGCAGGGGGTATTCCGTGAAGGTGTTCGAATGATCGATCGCTACTCGAGACCCGAGATGAGGGCGCTGTGGTCTGCGGAGAGCCGCCTCGCGCGCTGGCGCGACGTGGAATTGGCCGCGCTCGAGGGCATGGTCGAGGCCGGGTTGGCCCCGGCGGCCGCGCTGGCCGACTGCCGGGCGAAGGCGGGCGGGTTCTCGGCCGCCGACGTCGCGCGCATCGACGAGATTGAACGGACCACCAAGCACGACGTCATCGCCTTCCTGACGTTCCTCGAGGAACGCATCGGGCCCAGCGCCCGCTGGCTGCACCTGGGCATGACTTCCTCGGACGTCCTCGACACTTCGCTGGGGCTCACCCTGCGCGACGCGGCCACGCTGTTGCTTGCCGGCCTCGACCGGGCGCTGGCGGCGGTGAAGTCGCGCGCTTTCGAGCACCGGCGCACGGTGATGATGGGGCGCAGCCACGGCATCCACGCCGAACCCATCACCTTCGGCCACAAGCTGGCCATCTGGTACGACGAGCTGGGCCGGGCGCGCGCGCGCCTGTCTCGGGCCCGCGACACCATCGCGGTCGGAAAAATCTCCGGGGCCGTCGGCACCTTCGCCCACCTGCCGCCCCGGGTCGAGGCGCACGTCTGCCAGGCGCTCGGGCTGACGCCCGCTCCGGCGTCGAGCCAGGTCATCCAGCGCGACCGGCACGCCGAGTACTTCACCAGCCTCGCGCTGGCCGGTTCGTCGATCGAGAAGTTCGCCGTCGAGATTCGCCACCTGCAGCGCACCGAGGTGCGCGAAGCAGAAGAACCCTTCACCGCCGGCCAGAAGGGCTCGTCGGCGATGCCGCACAAGCGCAACCCCATCTTGTCCGAGAACCTGACCGGGCTGGCCCGGCTGTTGCGCGGCTATGCCGTCTCGGCGCTGGAAGACGTGGCCCTGTGGCACGAGCGCGACATCTCGCACTCCTCGGTCGAGCGGGTGATTGGCCCCGACGCGACCGCCACGCTCGACTTCATGCTCCACCGCTTCGCGGGGCTGGTCGAGGCCCTGCGCGTCTACCCCGAGCAGATGAAGAAGAACCTGGGGCTCCTGGGCGGGGTGGTGGCCTCGCAGGCGCTTTTGCTTGAGCTGGCCCGGAAGGGCATGGACCGCCAGGCCGCCTACGTCATCGTCCAGCGCAACGCGATGAAGATGTACGAGGAAGGGGTGGACTTCCGCCAGGCGCTGCTCGGCGACGCCGACCTGGCGTCGAAGCTGACGGCCGCCGAGGTCAACGCCTGCTTCAACCCCGAGCGCCACCTGGCGCACGTCGACGAGATCTTCGAGCGCGTGTTTCGGTAGCCGCGGCGGCCGCTACAGGTAGCCGCGCGCGCGCAGCGACTCACCGATGCGTTGGTGCACGTCGCCCGCCGCCAACTCGAGTGGCGCTCCGGTGAGCAGCTCGAAGGTGGCGAGGTACTTCGCCGCCAGCTCGACCCGCACCTCGTCGGGAATGGCGGGCGGGGCCCCGTGGCCCTGAAAGCCCCGTTCCTTGATCAGCCACTGGCGGATGTTCTCCTTGTCCATCATCCGCTGCTCGTCGCCGCGCGCGAAGCGGGCGGGGTACTCGTCGGCAAGCCAGTACCGGCTCGAGTCGGGAGTGTGAATCTCGTCGATGACGTACAGCTCGTCGCCCTGCTTGCCGAACTCGTACTTGGTGTCGACCAGGATGAGCCCGCGGGTCGCCGCCCAGCGCTGCGCCTCGGCGAACAGCGCCAGGGCCGTCTCGACCGCCTTGTGCCAGTCGCGCTCGCCCACCAGCCCCCGCGCCAGAAGCTCTTTCTCCGAGATGGGTTCGTCGTGCTTGCCGTACTCGGCCTTGGTGGACGGAGTGACGATGGGTCGGGCAAAGCGCTGGTCGCGCTTCATGCCAGGCTCGATGGGCACTCCGTACACGCCGTGCTGGCCGTTCTGGTAGTCGCGCCAGAGGCTGCCGGTGAGGTAGTCGCGGACCACCACCTCGATGGGCAGCGGCCGGCAGGCGCGGGCCACGGTGACGTTGGGGTCGGGCACGTCGAGCACGTGGTTCTTCGCCACGCCCTTCGTCTTCTCGAACCAGAAGTTCGACAGCCGGTTGAGGGTTTCGCCCTTGAACGGAATGGTGGTCAGGACATGGTCGAAGGCCGAGAGCCGGTCGGTGGTGATGAGCACCAGCCGATCGCCCTGCCTGTAGGTGTCGCGCACCTTGCCCTGGTACTTCTCGCCGAGGCCGGAAAAGTCCGTGGCCCGCAGCGTGTGCGGGAGTTGCTGCCGAAGGATGGGGGGAATCAACGCTCGGGAACTCCGGCGGGGCCGGGTGGCACCAGCGCGGACGCGGCGAGGTAGACGAAGGCCGGGTTCACCCGGAGCATTCCGTCCATGTACGCCGCGGCGTACGGCGTGCCCGAGACGCGCCCCACCTGCACCGTCCCGGAAGGGTGGAGCTGCCAATGGCTGATCAGCGTGTGCGCGATGAGCTCGACCGCCTCGCGCTCGGACAGGCCCTGCAAGCTGTCGCGCCGTTCTTCGGACCAGCGCTCGCCCCGGCCGTCGAACGCCAACTGCAGCGGTTCACCGGCGTCGGGAGCCTGGAGCAAGTCGGCCCGCGGGTCGAAGCCCTGGGCGGCGACGAACTGGCCGTCCTCGACGACGGGAAAGAGCGCGGCGCCGGTGGCGGGCTTGCCGGCCTGGCCCAGCGAGGTGCGAGCGATTTCACGGAAGAGGTCTTGCCGCGTGGCGACGGTCTCGAACTCGAGCAGCTCGGGGGCGCTGGTGAGCGCCTGCGACGCGGTCGGCGCCCGGGTGGGGGTCGACCCCATGCCGCAGGCGGTGAGCCAGAGGCTCGCGGCCAGACCCAGGGTGAAGGCGATGCGACGCATGCGAAGCCCAATATACCGGCCCTGCCGCGCCGAGGCCAGCTATCGTCCCCGGCCGTGGGACCGCTCCGCGAGCAGTTGAACATGGTGTGCCACCAGGTGCGCTCGCCGGACAACCTGGGGGCCGTCGCGCGTCTGATGGCCAACTTCGGCTTCTCGCGGTTGACGCTGTCCGAACCCGTCACCTACGCCTTCCGCGAAGCCGAGAAGCTGGCGGTCGGAGCGGCCCACCTGCTCGACTCGCTCAGGCTGGTGTCGAGCCTGCAAGAGGCCGTGGGTCCGGCCGTTTACGCCGTCGGGACGACCTCGCGGGCCGAGCTGAAGGGCCGGGTGGCGCTGTCCCCCGAAGAGGCGGTGAAGCGGCTGTCGACCGAGGCGGCCCGCGGCCCGGTGGCGCTGGTGTTCGGGGGCGAGAAGCGTGGACTTTCGGACGACGAGCTCTCGGTCTGCCAGGACGTGCTCGTCATTCCGACCGAACCCGCGCAGCCGTCCATGAACTTGTCGCAGGCTGTAGCGGTGCTGCTGTACCTGTGCGCTCGGGAGGACCGAGGCGAGGGGAGCGAATCCACTTCCGTTCACCCCGAGCGCGGCGAAGCGCAGTCGGGGGGCAGCCCTCGGCGCGGCTCGGGCCGAACGGAAGTGGGGGCGAGGCTCGAGACCATCCAGGTGCTCGAGGCGGCGCTGGGCGAGCTCCTGCTCGGGGCCGGGTACCTGAACCCGCAGGCGCCCGAGCACGCCCTGCGCGAGCTGGGGCGGTCGCTCACCCGGGCCAGGCTGACGCAGCGCGAGGCCGAGATGTGGCTCTCGGCCTTCCAGCACCTGCGCCGGGCGGGCG
>JAHFDQ010000523.1 GCA_023248915.1 Archangiaceae bacterium
CGTCGTGCGCACCTATTCCTACGACGTCTACGGGGCGCGGACGACATCGGGCACGGGTCCCAACCTCAGTTTCGGCTTCACGGGGCGCGAGCAGGACTCGACGGGGCTCAACTACCACCGCGACAGGTACATGGACCCGTTGACCGGCAGATGGGAGCAGCCCGACAGGCTCGCGGGTATAGACGGGCCGAACCGCTACAACTACGCGAAGAACCTGCCGACGATGGCTACTGATCCAACCGGAAAGCACTACATCGTGGACCCGGATTTGGTCGTGGACTGGGAGAACGTCTTGGGGACCCTGTTCGGCTATCGGCTCTTTGCCGAGACGGAGTATCTGCCGGGGACGGTACAGATCATCCGCACGACTGGGCTACTCGCGCCAGGCAACATGGCGCTCTACTCCCCTGCCACTTGCGGCACGGTGGACGGGGCGCTCTTCGTTGATCCGGCGCAGATTGCTCTCACCAACAGCCGGAACCCGAAGTTCTCGTTCACCATTGAAGACCAGCTCGTTCACGAGATGACTCATGTTCTTCAGCACGGCCAGTATCGCCCGATACTTGGCGACGCTGCCGAGCAGGAGGCTCGATCGAATGAGGTCAACTTCCGCTGGGAGGTGGGCCTCTCAATCTCGGAGTACTTCACTGAGATTCCGGTTGGCCAGCGCCCGACAATGAGTCTTGGGGATTGAGAACCGGGCCAATAGCAGTGTTGCTTGGGCTGGCCGGGTGCCCGACCCCCTTGTCGGGGGGCCCCCGCGAGCGCTCGGAACGCAGTGCCGCTCAAGCAATTGTTCGCTTCTGCGCGGAGAGTATCCGCGCAAGAGATCCACTTCGCCCAGCAGTGGCGCTCGTGAGTTCGATTCACCAATCCTCGCTTCTTCCTCTTAGGCTCGAGGAAAGCGCTCGGTGGGTTGATCTGGGAGGTACCTCAAGCGATCGGACACCGACCGCGATCGTGGCAGCTACATCCTTGGCATTCGACAAGCCGCTCCGAGTTACCTGTCTCATTGATTCCGGAGACCCGATGATCAGAACACAGGATGGGTGGGTAACTGCCCACGAGAGTGCGGATGGGGGGCGCACCGTTGAGTTCAGCCCCACGGGGGCGAACTGACCGTCTGGAAGGTGTACTGCCCCAGCGACACGGCCACGCCGCGACGGCGGCCCGGGTGTACTGCCCCAGCGCCCAAGACACGCCGCGACGGTGGCCCCGGGTCGCCATTTTTCGGGAATGGCGGCGACGCGCGGGCGCACAGGGGCCGTGACGCGCGCGCGGAGAGTAGAGAGGATGTCAAAGAACGACCGCGCCGGGCCGACGTCGTCCCCGGCGCGCGAACTCACTCTCCGAAGCGGTACCATTCAAGGAGGCCGTCGAAGTAGCTGACGCGGCCGAGGGGGCGAAGCTGTCGAGGGAGGCCGAAGAAGACTTCGTCAGGGGTGCGCCCACCCCAGGACGAGTGCGGCCTGTCCCTGTTGTGCCAGACAAGGAAGCTTTCGCAAGACCTGTCCAACTGCGCGCGGCTGTCGATGAGCCACACCAGGGAAGCCACCGTCTGCTTGAAGGTGCGGAAGACGCGCTCGATGCGTCCATTCGTCCAGGCGTGCCCTGGGCGGATGAAGGCGTGCCTCACGCCGTTGGCTGCGAGGAACGCCGCGAAGGCGCCGCTCCGGAACTGCGGCCCATTGTCGGACAGCAACCTCGCCGGCGCGCCGAATTCGGCGAAGGCCTCCGAAAGCACGCGCGCCACCTCCGCGGACGTCGGCCAGGCCACCCTCTCGAAGGCCACCAGTCGGCTGCCCTGGTAGTCGACGACGCCCAGCACCCACGCCGGGAAGAAACCCAGCACCCAGACGAGGGTGAAGTCCACGCCCCACAATTCCCCCGCCAGCTTCACGTGGACGCGGCGACGTCGCCTGCGCCTTTCCTGTTGCAGCTCGACGACGAGACGCTGTTGCGGATGAGAATGCGCCGGAATGTCTCCCTCGCCGCCGCGAAGCCCAGCACCCTGGCAGCCAGGTGGCGCAACTGGCCGACGCCGAGGAGGGGTTGCTCGACGTGCAGCCTCACCACGCCCTCCTCGACGTTGGCCGGGGTGCGATTCCACGCCCGGGTACACCGGTGCGCTTCGACGGGCAGCGCCCCGACTTCCTGTTGCCATCGCTCGAGCAACCGTCGCAGCGAGTGGCGCAGCCTGCGCTCCAGGCGCGGAAGCCTGCGGCGGACGTTCTCCAGCTTCACCGCCAGCCACAGTAGCGCGCCGACGGTGGACTGGAGCGCGTCGCTGGCCAGGCGAACCAGGACGAGGATGAGGCGCAGGAGGCGACTCCCGGGCGGGCAGAGGGACATTCATCCAGCTTCGTCGACGCAGGCCGTTGGGTGAAGTCGCCGGCCGCCTCTGCGCCGGCCACCGCCTCCCCGGCCCACTCCTTCAGCAACCTCCCGTGAGAAGCGAGTTGCCAGCCGACGTACGAAGACAAGGCACTCAGCTGTCAAATGGCCGTCAACACCTTTGATACGCCCGGGAATCAGAGTGAGGTTCCGGCCTCGTCGCTTGGAGGAGAGCGCCCGGTAACCACCACCGCTACACTCCCTTCGTGCCGCCCCCCACCGCGCCCGTCGACGCGCTCACCGGTTTGGAAGCCTCGCGCTTCGGCGTCTACGTGCACTTCCCGTACTGCCTGTCGAAGTGCCCGTACTGCGACTTCGCGTCCGCCGCGGTCGAGCAGGTGCCCGGGGCCCGGTACGCCGCCGCGGTGGAGGGCGAGCTGGCGCTGCGCGCGCCGGCCTTCGCGGGCCGCCGGGTGGACAGCGTCTACCTGGGCGGCGGCACTCCCTCGCTCTGGGAACCGGGCCTCGTCGCCCGAGTGCTCGAGGCGGTGGCGGCCCGCTTCGCCGTCGCGCCGGGGGCCGAGGTGACGCTGGAAGCGAACCCGGGCGCCGCCGACGCCTCGCGCTTCGCCGGCTACCGCGCCGCCGGCGTCAACCGGCTGTCGGTGGGCGTGCAGTCGTTCGAGAAGGGAGTGCTCCACGCGCTCGGCCGCAAGCACGACGGGGCAGAGGCCGAGCGCGCGGTGCTGTCGGCGCGGGCGGCGGGCTTCGACAACGTCTCGGCCGACTTCATCTACGGGGCAGTGGGGCAGACGGCCGAAGAGGCCGAGTCCGACGCGCGGCGGGCGGTCGCCTTGCCCTTGTCGCACCTGTCGGCCTACGCGCTGACGCTCGAGCCCGAGCTGTTGGCCGAGCCGGTGCCGCTCGCCCGGGCGGTGGCGCGGGGCGAGGTGGCGCTGCCGTCCGACGACGAGGCGCTGGCCATGTCGGACGCCGTCCGCGGCGTCTACGCGGCGGCGGGGTTCGACCGGTACGAAATTTCCAACTACGCCCGGCCCGGCTTCCACTCCCGTCACAACGCCCTGTACTGGACGGGCGGAGAGACGCTCGCCCTGGGGGCCGGAGCCACCGGCTTTGCGCGCACGGGGCCCACGTCGGCGCTGCGCTACTCGAACCCCCGCGGCGCCGAGCGCTACTTGGCCGCCGTCGAAGCGGGCCGGCTGCCGGACGGCACTTCCGAGCGGCTCGGTTCCGTCCAGCTCTTCACCGAGAGGCTCGCCATGGGCCTGCGGCTGACCTGCGGCGTGGACCTCGACGCCGTCTGCCGGGCCTTCGACGTCCCTTATCCGGCCCGCCGCGGGTGCGCCGACGAGTTCGTGGCCCGGGGGCTGGCCCGGTGGAACGGCCCGCGGCTCGGCCTGACTCCGGCCGGCGCCGACCTGCACACCGAGCTGGCCTCGCGGCTCATGTAGCCCTTCCGTTCGACCCGAGCGGCGTCGAGGGCGACCCTGGGCCAAAGGCCGTTCGGCTACAGTCCGCGGCCAATGTCCCAATGGCTGCAGTGGATAATCCTCACCTCGCTGACCGGCAGCCCGCTGCTGTCGGCGGCGATTCTCATCGTGGGCTGGTGGGTGGTCGACCGCTTCACCCTCGGAGTGCTGCCCGACCCGGTGCGCTGGGGCGTGCGCCACCTGCGGGTGGGCAAGCTTCGCCGCGAGCTCGAGCACAACCCCCACGACCGGCGGGCGCGCTACGAGCTCGCCGAATTGCTCGTCGGCCGCCGCCAGCACCGCGCGGCGGTCGAGCAGCTTCGCCCCAACCTCGAGGCCGGCGACGACGACCCGCCGACGCTCTACCTGATGGGACTGGCCTGCTTGGGCGCCGGCCACTCCGAGCAGGGCGAGAAGTTGTTCCAGCACGTCGAGGAGGTCGAACCGAGATTCCGCCACGGCGCCCTTCACCTCGAGCGGGGCCGGTGGCGGCTGGCCCGG
>JAHFDQ010000139.1 GCA_023248915.1 Archangiaceae bacterium
CGGGCTTCGCGACGGGGGCGACTGGAGCGCGAGAGACCTACGCTTCGCCTTCGCGGCCGTGCCGGCGGTGCTGGTGATCGCCGCGGTGGCGTTCGCCGCGTCGATGCTGCTGCTCGAGGGGCCCCAGGGGCCGTCGTGGGCGCTCTTGTACCAGGTGCTCGACAAGGGCGCCGGCTTCCTCGCCGGCCCGTTGGCCGCGCTCTAACTTCCGGTCACCGGGCCCGGTCGAGCACCGCTCCGAAGAAGCCGTCGGTGCCGTGGCGGTGGGGCGCCAACCGGCCAGCACGGCGGCGGCGAGGCGACCGGACGGTCTTCGGAGTGGGCTTGGCGCTGTTCTTCGTTGACCGCCTCGAGCCGGGGCAGCTCGCCGGCAACGCGGTGGCGGTGGGCTGGCGACCGAGAGCCGGGTGCACGGCTGGCGACCAGGCGCTGCTGCGACACTTCCGCCAGGTCGAACTTCGCGACGGGGGCACGATCGAGGCGACTCGTGTTCAAATCATTGCGGACCACAAAGCGCGTCGCTTCGTCATGTACGCCGCTGCTGCCCGAGTTCGGCGTTTGGGGTCCCTATCAGTCTTTGCGTCAGGGACGTCAACGCCCGCCATCGGTCAAGCTGCAGTCTGAGTTCGAAGTCCACCCAGGAAGAAGGTCGGTGGTGGACCCGTCCATGCGGGGCCAGTTTCGGCCACTGCTCGGAGACTGGCCCGCGTGGAGCCACCTGCTCGCTTCTCCAAGTGTCATCCTCCGGGCAGCTCGCGGTACGCTACAGCTCGGGCTTGGCGTTTGGAGCGCTTGTTCGTCTCCACCAGTCGAACGAGAGCCAACTCCAAGAGCCGCGTCTTCGTAAGGTCAGAGCGGCTCTTGCCTTCAACCAACGCCATCGCCTCCCGGGCATGCTCCAGCATGTGCCGAATCGCAACCGCCGGGTCACGGCGCGACATATTCGACCTCCGCTTCCCGCCTCACCTCGTCCCGGA
The DNA here is from genome assembly GCA_023248915.1 of Archangiaceae bacterium. Lineage (GTDB taxonomy): Bacteria > Myxococcota > Myxococcia > Myxococcales > Myxococcaceae > JAHFDQ01. Next base: position 978 of record JAHFDQ010000139.1, read on the forward strand.
AACCAGGGGAAAGGAAGCCCTCGGTGTTCAGGTCTACCCGGCGCCCGAATAGCTTCGCCAATTCCCTCTCGACCCGCGCCAATCCGAAGAGGCCTAAGTAATGCCCGGGTTCGAAGTCGACGAGTACGTCGATGTCGCTCGCAGACGACGGCGGCGCTGAACGGGCCGTTGTTCAGGAACAGCGCGAGGAACAGCGCCAGGAAGAGCAGGGCGGGCGAGCGCGCGAACGCCGCCGCCACCATCAAGGGAGCGGCCACCATCAGCCCGAGGCCCGAGAGGACCAGGTCTACTCCATGGCGCCCGCCGCTCCGAAGAACCCCGACTCGAAGCTCGACCAACGGGCCGCCGCGAACGTCTTCTACCTGTACAACCGCGTGTTCCTGAACGCGGTCATCAAGGGAGACCTGGACGCCGACCTTCAGGGTGAGGCCACGGCGGTGCACCGGGAAGATCTCGCCGGCCGCATCGACTACCTCGGCATCAACTACTACAAGCGCCCGGTCGTCTCGGGCGTCAAGGACCCGATGCTGCCCAGCCTGTCGCCCTTGACGACCTACGACATCTTCAACGTCGAGGTGTGGAACGACTACCCGCGAGGCATCTACGAGATGGCGATGGTGGCGAAGGACTACGGGGTGCCCGTCTACGTGACCGAGAACGGAGTCGCCGACCCGGGCGACGACGGCACCGGCGGAAGCTTCCTGGTGCGCCACCTGACCTGGCTGAAGCGCGCGGTGCGCGACGGCGCCGACGTTCGCGGCTACTTCTGGTGGACGTTGACCGACAACTACGAGTGGAACCACGGCATGAACGTGCGGATGGGGCTGTACGCCGTCGACGCGACCGATCGCCAGAAGCTCCGCCGGGCGCGCCAGAGCGTTGGAACCTACGGGCAGGTCGCGCAGGCCACGGACGTTCCCCCTGGCCTCGCCGAACGGTACCCGACTCCCGAGTAGGCAGGCGGGCCGGTGGTGTGTCCTTACCCACACCTGAATGCGCCGTGGGCACAGGCAACTCGAGTACGATTCTGCCGAGAATCCATTCCGACAAGCGAGCAGTCCATCTTCGGGCCCAGGAGCCTCGTCATGGCGAACAGGGTCAATTCGTTCAAGCCGTCGCCGCTCGCCCGGCAGGACTTGCGGGACGTCCCGCGGGCCCAACTGCCCAGGACGAAGGAATCTCGTGCCACGCGGGCCATGGATTCTTTCGATCCGATTGGCAAGAACCCTGCGCCCGGTACTCGTAGCGGCGCGGGTGTGCGGGTGAACATCACTCAATTTCGCTCGCCGGAAAATGACGACGCCCACGGTGGTCGCGACCTCGAGCGGATTCTGAAATCGCTCAACAAGCGCATCGACGGGTCGGTGCCCGTTGCGGTCGGCAGCTACAACTACAACCAGGCGACCGCCGACAAGATCAGGGAATTGCGGCCCACGGCGCTGTACGCGCCGGCGTTCAATGTGAGAGGCGACAACGCGGTCAAGAGACTCTCAGTAGGCCCGATCAGTGAACACTCCTATCAGGACCCACTGGCCGGTCAGATGCCCTGGATGTTGACGCATTACTGGCAACGAGACCCCAACAACCCTCACAAGGTGCTGAAGGACGAGAAGTACCCCTACCGACCACTTACGACCACCGACCCCGATCAGGCTGCCACCTTCGCTTCAGGGAAGTTGCGCAATGCGCAAGATCCGGTCACGCACCTGGCATCAAAGGACATGACGCCCGCAGAAATCCGGGCGTGGGGCATGGAAATGGGCCAGCGCATTCGCGACCGCCTCCGCGGAAAGGATGCCGACGCCTGGCAGCTCGACGAGATCGTCCCCACCACCTCGAAGAACGACCCGCGAGGCGAGACTCTCAGAGAGTTCTACGCCGCGGTCCTCGAGGGAGCTCGAACGGGCCGTCCCCAATTCGGGGACAAGGAAATGAAAGGCATCGTGCAGGTCGCTAACCCCGGGGCCCTCTTCGGCGCGCGCAAGAAGCTAGACCCAGATCAGCGCAAGAGCTTCGACAAGCTGATGCGCGAGCTCGACCTGTCGACGATGACCGTGGTTGGAGAGGACTATCCCGCATTCACGGGCAACGCCACTGTCAAGGCCGACCACCAGGTCGGACCGGTGATTACCGACCTTCACGGCATGGGCCCAGTCGGGAATAACCTCTTGGGCAAGTACATCGTCGGTCTGTCGCCAGGCGAGATCGGCGGCACCTTGCATGGCAAGGTCCACGGAATGCCGGAGAAGGCCGCTGACAAGTGGCGACAGGAATACATGGAGGAAGCCATGAAGCTCGGAGCCCATGGCATCGGGGAGTACAACTTCACGCCTGGGAAGGGGCGCACCACGGGAGGCAACTCCGACCCCAAGCTCATCAGCGATCTTGCCCTCGAGATCGGGAATGCCCTGAAGATCAAGGGATAGCTCGACGATCCATCTAGGAAGGGCCTGCCCCGCGCGAGAAGAACGTGCTCGTGGGGCCCTCGCTCTTGTGGACGGCGATGTCGCAGAAGCCTGGACCGGTCGCGCGGCAAGTCGAGCTCGTCCTGCGACCAGCAGCGGGGCAGAGAGAGGACGGCCGGGGTGGACGGCAAACCCAACCGACGGAGCGCCTCCTGCGCGGCTCGCGGCTCGGGCAAGAACGCGAGCACCCGACGTTCCCCGCCGCAGGGACAGCGCAGAATTTCAACGGCGAATGTTCGGGCCAACAGGTCCGACCATGGCAAGCGATAGGGTGAGGGCGGCTTCTCCGGTGCGGGCTGGCAGTGCCGTGGGCGCGGCGGTGGCTCGACAGCGGGGGGGGGCACTACCCGCTTACGCCACTTGGCGCCGGGCGCGAAGGCACAGCAGCCCACGCCGGTCCTCCCGGGCTTGTGCGAGAAACGTCTCCAGGTGTTCGCGCACCACCTCGTGCAGCGCGGTGGACTCGGGCTTTCGCCTGACGTAGCCGACGAGGCTGACGGCGGTGGGCTGGCGATCGAGAGCCGGGTCCACGACCGGGCCCGTTGGCTGCGCTCTAGGTTTCGGTTACCGGGCCCGGTCGAGCACCGCTCCGAAGAAGCCGTCGGTGCCGTGGCGGTGGGGCGCCAACCTGAGGAAGCCGTCGCGCGAGACCTGCTCGCCCAATTCGGTCCCCAGCACCTTGTCCACCGACCGAATCGAGAAGGCGAGGTGGCTCGCCAGGAAGGCCTGTACCACCTCTTCGTTCTCCTCGCGCAAGACGCTGCAGGTGCCGTAGACCAGCCGGCCTCCGGGCTTCACCAGCCGCGAGAAACGGTCCAGCAGCTCTTTCTGCCGGGCAACGTAAATGCCGAGGTCCGCCTCGGTGAGCCGGTAGCGCCCGTCGGGTTTTCGCCGCAGCGTCCCGGTGCCGCTGCACGGAGCGTCGACGAGCACGCGGTCGGCGCCCGCCTCGAGGTCGTCGAGCACGTCGCCGGTGGCGCCTCCCCCGGGCAACAGCCGCGTCCGCACGTTGTGCACCCCGGCCCTCCGCGCGCGCAGCTTCAAGTCGTCGAGCCGGCGCTCGTCGATGTCGAGCGCGAAGAGCTCTCCGCGGTTCTTCATCTGTGCGGCCAACTGAAGCGTCTTGCCCCCGGCGCCGGCGCAGGCGTCGACCACCCGGGTGGGCGGGGCATCGACCAAGAGGCCCAGCAACTGGCTGCCCTCGTCCTGCAGCTCGAAGTAGCCGGACCGGAAAGAGGGCAGCGAGTAGGCGTTCTGGTGCGTCTCGATGATGACGCCGAGCGGTGACAGGGCCGACTTCCGGCACGGCGCCTGCTCTTCGGCGAGCGTCGCCATCAGCTTCTCGCGGTCGGCCTTCAGGGTGTTGACGCGGGCGCACAGGGGGGCCCGCTCGTTCATCGCCTCGGCGGCGCTCTCGGCTTCGGCGCCGAATTCGGCCAGGAAGCGGGTCGCCAGGAAGCCCGGCAGCGACGCGGCGACGGGGAAGCGCTCGCGAAGGGGCAGCGCCTGCAGTTCGGCCGCGCACTGGGGCAGCAGGTACAGGGCGTCGGCGTCTTCGGCTCCCAGCGCCGAGGTGTGCGTGACGGTGCTCGGGGCCGCGCCCATCAGCACCTGCGAGGCGGCCAGCCGCAGCAAGTCCTTCCGGCTCGACGGCACGGCGTCGAAGCCGGGCAGGGCCTTCACCAGCAGGTACTCGACGGTGATCTGCCGGCGCAACAGCGCATAGACGCGCTCGGCCACCGCGCGGCGTTCATTCGAATACAGGTTCCGCTTGTGGCGCAGGGTGAAGTCGAGGGCGCGATCGGCCAGGCGGCCCTCGTGCCGAATGGCGCCGTACGCCTCGAGGCAGGCCTGAATCACCAGGTCTTCGCGCACGGGCCGCTCGCCGGTGGGCTTCCTTCTCTCGGGGCGCCTGCTGTCCATGGCCCAAGAATGCGCTGTTCACCGGCGTTGTCGCGGAGTTTCTTGGGGTTGACGTTGGCGGCCACCGCCGTTACTGCTCTGGCCTAATCCAAACGCTTCCCACGAAAGGAATCACAATGCTGATGGTTGGCCAGAAGGCTCCGGACTTTTCGCTCGACGCCGTCATAGGCAAGGGCGACTTCAAGAAGATTTCCCTCGAAGACTTCAAGGGGAAGTGGGTGGTGCTGTTCTTCTACCCCCTCGACTTCACCTTCGTCTGCCCCACCGAGATTCTCGAGTTCTCCAAGCGCAACGACGAGTTCAAGGCGTTGAACGCGGTGGTGCTCGGCGCCTCGGTTGACTCGAAGCACTCGCACAAGGCGTGGATCAACAGCGGCCTGGGCGAGCTGAAGTACCCGCTCCTGTCGGACATGAACCGAGAGACCGCCCGGAAGTACGGCGCCCTGATAGAGGACTCGGGCTTCTCGACCCGAGCCACGTTCGTCGTCGACCCGAACGGCGTCCTGCAGTACGCGCTGTACCACAACACGGCGGTTGGCCGGTCGGTCGGCGAGACGCTGCGCGTGCTCGACGCGCTCCAGACAGGCGACAACTGCCCGGTGGAGTGGAAGAAGGGCCAGAAGACTCTGGGCAAGTAGCCGGTTCCGCTCTCGGGGCGGCAAGCGCCCGGTGAACCGGGCTGGGGCTCCGCGCGAGGGCACTCGCCGGAGCCCTTTGTGCTGCTACGGTCGGGGCCACGGGGGGCCCGGGCCGGCAGGGTTGGCCAGAATCGGGTAAGCGCCTAGGACCACAGGTAAAATGGGCGGCGCGCCGCGATGACCGACCAGGACTTCGGCAGATACCAGCTCCTCAAGAAGCTCGCCACGGGCGGCATGGCCGAGGTGTGGCTGGCGCGCCAGCACGGCATCGAGGGCTTCGAGCGGCTGGCGGTGGTCAAGCGCATCTTGCCGCACCTCGCGGACGACCCCGAGTTTCTCCAGATGTTCGTGAACGAGGCGAAGATCGCGGCGCGCTTCAACCACCCGAACATCGCGCAGATCTACGAGCTCGGAGAGACCAACGGCACCTTCTTCATCGCCATGGAATACATCCACGGCGAGGACCTGGGCCGGCTGATGCGCAAGGCCTGGAGCGCCGGCCAGTGGATCGCCCGGCCCCTGTCGATTCGCATCGTGGCCTCGGCGTGCGAGGGGCTGCACTACGCCCACAACAAGACCGACGACTCGGGCAAGCCGCTGAAGGTGGTGCACCGCGACATCTCGCCCCAGAACATCCTGATCAGCTTCGACGGTTCGGTGAAGGTGGTCGACTTCGGCATCGCCAAGGCGGCCGACCAGGTGTCGATGACGCGGTCGGGGGCGATCAAGGGCAAGTTCGCGTACATGTCGCCCGAGCAGGCCGGCGGCAAACCGCTCGACAACCGCTCGGACATCTTCGCCATCGGCCTGGTGCTCTACGAGCTGCTCACCGGCGTCAGGCCCCTGAAGCGCCAGAGCGAGCTGGCGACGCTCCAGGTGGCGGTCGAGTGCAGCATCCAGCGCCCCTCGGAAGTCGCCGACGTGCCGGCCGAGGTCGACGGGGTGGTGATGCGGGCGCTGGCGAAGGCGCCCGAGGAACGGTACCGCGACGCGCGCGCCTTCCAGAGCGCGCTCGAGGAATTCCTGGTCGGGCAGCGGTGGGTGGCCAGCTCGGTGCAGATCTCCGAGCTGATGGCGACGCTGTTCTCCGACCGGCTCGACGAGGAGAAGCGCCTCGGCCAGCCGTACCCCGACGCGAAGGACGGCTCGGTCTCGGGCGACGCCGTGGCCCAACCCTCTCTGTCGGACCCGGCGCCGACGCAGCAGGCGCGCACTCCGGGCCACGGCGCGATCCAGGAGTGGGAAGCGCCCCCGGGCCGCACCGAACCGCAAGGGCGCGCGGTCGAACGGCCCTCGCACCCGAGTGGGCGCAAGGGGAAGCTGGGGCGAAGCCCGCCGGGGCCCGCGCCGGTTACCGACCCTGCGACGCTGAGCCGGCCGGCGCCTGGGCCGGGCTCTGCTGACGCGCCTTCGGGGGACGACGTCGAGGCAGGCGACGCACGGAAGCGCCGCGAGCCCGCGGGGGTTGGGGTGACGCCCGGCGCCGGCGCCACCGTGGTGGCCCGGACGCCGTCGCGGTCCGACGCGCCGGTCGGAGGAGAGCGGCGGCCGTCTGGAGCGCGGCTGCCCGAGGTGCCCGGCGAGGCCGAGAACTCGCTGCCGCCCCTCACCGGGACCTCCCAGGTGAGCGAGGCCCCGCGACCGAGCGCCGCCCATGTGGCCGCCAGCGGCGGGCCGCCGGCCGGGTCGGGGGAGGCCGAGGTCTCGTTTCCGGTCCCCGTCGAGGCCGAGCCCGAGACGCTACCCCCGGTGCGGAAGAAGAGCGCCGGCGCCGCGGCGCCCGTGCGCCGAAGCTCGGGGTTGGTGATGCCCGAGGCTCCGCCGCCGACGCGCCCGCAGGCGCCGAAGCCCCGGGTGGAAGCTCCGAAGCCCGGTCCGGCTGACCTGCCCGATCTCGACGACCTGAAGGCGCGGTCGAGCCATCGCTCGAGGCAGGTGCTGATCGCCAGCTCGATCGTCGCCGTATTGGTGATGGGGCTCATCTTCCGGGGGCCTATTTGGGAAGGGCTCACCCACGCGGCCATCGACGGGCAGGGCGTCTACGTCACGGTCGATTCCAACCCGAGGGTGAAGGTGCTGGTCCGCCACGCGCGCGAAGAGGCCGCCGTCGAGCCCGAGTCCGAGCTGGGCGAGACGCCGCTGACCGCCGCCCGGGGGGCTCACCTGCGCGACACCATCATCCTGTCGAACCCCGACCTGGGCCTGTACTTCGAGGAACCGGTCCGCGGCACCGAACCGGGCAAGCTGCAGCGCATCGAGAAGGACTTCGCGAAGGGCGCGGCTCGCATCACCGTGGTGCCGAGGGGCCTGCCGGGGCTGTCGTTCTGGCGCGGCGGGCAGGAGGTCGGCCGCTACGAGCCCGGTTTGAAGCTCGAGCTCTGGGAAGGGACGCAGCGGCTCGAGGTCCGCGGAGACGCCCTGAAGCGGCCCTTCCGGTTCGACGTGCAGGTGCCCGCGCGGGCCACCGTCGACCGCACCGTGGACCTGACCGGCTACCTCTGAGCCGCGGTCGCGCACCCCGGAGCGCCGTCGGTCAGCACCACGTCGGCTCCCATGCCGCAGGTCGGGCAGGCTGAGTCTTTCTTCAGGACCAGCTCGGTGAAGCGCGACTCGAGCGCGTCGTAGGTGAGCAGCCGTCCGATCAGCGGCTGGCCGGTCCCGAGCAGTAACTTCAGCGCTTCGGTCGCCTGCAAGAGGCCGACGACGCCCGGCAGCACTCCCAGCACGCCCGCCTCGGCGCAGGCCGGCGACAGCTCGGGCGGCGGGGCCTTCGGGTACAGGCAGCGGTAGCAGGGGCCGCGGCCGGGGACGAAAGTCGTGACCTGGCCCTCGAAGCGGTACAGGGCTCCGTGCACGTTGGGCTTGCCCAGCTTCACGCAGGCGTCGTTGAGCAGGTAGCGGGTGGCGAAGTTGTCGCCGATCTCGCGGTGCGACCGGGGCACCCAGGCCGCGCCGGGCAGCCTGCCCGCGGCGAGCTCGTCGGCCTCGCGAATGTCGACAAGCCGCGGTGGATTGGGCGCGGCCAACCGCGCCGAAAGCTCTGCGGCCGACACCTCGCGCACCTCGCCGCGCAGGGTTTCGAACAGCTCGCCAAATGTCGAGGCACCCGCCATGGCCGCCCTCTATAACGCAGCAGAGGCGAGACTTCTCAAAGGGGGCACCGTGGACCGACCGCTCGAGGGCAAGGTGGTGTTGGTGACCGGAGCCGGGGTACGGCTCGGGCGGGCGCTCGCCGAGGCGCTCGGCCGCGCGGGCGCGTCGGTGGCGGTGCACTTCCACGCCTCGGAAGAAGGGGCGAAGGCGGCGGTGGCGGCCATCCGCGCCGACGGTAACCGCGCGGCCGTCTTCCGGGCCGACCTGGCCAAGGGCGAAGAATTGGTCGCGCTCGCGGGCCGCGTCGAGGCCGAGCTCGGCCCCATCGCCGCGCTGGTGAACTCGGCGGCGGTGTTCGAAGCGGCGCCCTTCCTCGAGACGACCGACGCGGTGCTCGATCGGGCGTGGGCGGTGAACGCGCGCGGGCCCTTCGTCCTGACCCGGGAAGTGGCGCGCCGGATGATGTCCCGGGGCTCGGGCGACGTGCTGAACATCCTCGACATCGGGGGAGTGATGAACGCCTGGCGCCACTACTCGGCGTACGGGATGACGAAGGCGGCGTTGGCCGCGCTCACCCGCGCCCTGGCGCTCGAGCTGGCTCCGGCGGTGCGCGTCAACGGCATCGCGCCCGGGGCCGTGCTGCCCCCCGAGGGCACGCCGGTGCGCGACCTCGAGCAGCTGCGCGAGAAGATACCGATGGGGCGGTTCGGCGCCCCGGCCGACGTCGTCGAGACGGCCCTGTTCCTGTTGACCGGGCCCCGCTTCATCACCGGGCAGATTCTGGCGGTGGACGGGGGCCGGTCGGTGGGCCAGGCGAGCCGCTGACCCGGCAGGGGGGCCGGCGAAACCTCCGGTCGGGTTGGGCATCGAAGCGGCATGCAAACTCCAGAAACCGCTTCAACGGTAGAGCCCACTCCCGCCCCCCGAAAGTCAGCTCCCACGCCGGTGTTGACGCTCACCCGCGCCGCGGTGGACCAGGTGAGGGTGTTCCTCACGCAGGAAGGCCAGGCGGCGGGACTGTTCTCGATTCGCGTCTCGCCGAGTGGCTGCAGCGGCATGGGGTACGACTTGTCCATTGGCCCGACTTCCCGCCCCGGCGACCTGGAGTGGGAACAGGACGGCGTCCGAATCTGCACCGACCCGGCGAGCTCGGCGTACCTCGCCGGCACGGTGGTGGACTACGTCTCGACCCTCGAGGGAGCCGGCTTCAAGTTCGCCAATCCCCAGGCCAAGCACGCCTGCGGCTGCGGCAGCTCTTTCTCGGTCTAGCCGGCCCGCCCCGAGGCTAGAATGCGCGCCATGGTTTCGGGGAACCGGGTCGCGCTGGGCTTGGCGCTTGCGTGGGTGGGGTGCGCCACCGCCAAGAAGGACGTGACCGGCTCGGGCGACGACCGCTACGACGAGACGGCGGCGCCCGACAAGGGGCCCGCGCGGGGAGAGGCCGACTCCGTCCGTCCCGAGTGCGGCCCCGACGGCAAGGGCGATGTCATCTTGCTCGACGCCAGCTCGGGGGCGAGGGTGGCCTGCGCGTTGGTGACGCTGACCCGCGAGGCGCTCGACTGCCAGGGCGGCGCCGACTGCTCGGGGGAAGTCGTCTTTCACGGCCGGGCCAACCGCGCCGGCGAAGTGGCGCTGGCCGCGCCGGTGAAGGACGGGCGGCTGGCGGTCGCGGCCGAGGGCTTCGCGCCGTCCTACCGGGCGGTGGGGGCGACGGCGGCGGGAAAACCGCTGGAGATTGAATTGGCGCCCGCCGAGGGCTTCTGGCTGAAGGTGGTGGACGGCGAGGGCAACTACTTGCAGGACGTGCCGGTGACGTTCACCCAGGGTTCCGACGCGCTCGCTCAGCTACGCACCAACGTGCTGGCCAACGTCTTCTTCGCGCACCGGTCGCCGTTCTCCGGAGACCCGGTCACCGTGGCGGCGCCCGGGTACAAGCCGGTGGTGGTGTCGGGGCCGGCCGACTTGGGCGACGACGGCCACACCGTCACGCTGCCGAAGTAGGGCTCCTCGGCATTCCGAACTCCGGGTGAACCCTCAGGACCGCGAACACTCGATCGAGTGTCTCGACGGTAGGGTTGCTTCCGGGAGACTCGAGCTTGGCCACGACTGGCTGGCTAACGCCCGCTCGCTTGGCGAGCTGAGCTTGAGTGAGGCCCGCGTCCTGTCGAGCCCACCGGACGACGAGTTTGACCGCCAACCTGAGCGGGACCTCGACCCAAAGCAGCCTCTCGCCCCTGCGAGCCCGGGGAGCCCGAGCAGACGGCCGCGGGGGCGCTTCGCCATCGAGGAGGTGCGCCTCGAGCCATCCCTGCAGCGCTTCGGCCGCCTGATGCTCGATTCGCTCGCCTGGATCTGCCTGGGTCTGACAGCCCGGGCAATCGGGGAAGAAGGCGAGGGTGAACTTCCCTTCTCTGGATACAGAAGCTGGGTAGCGCATGGGTGCTCCTAGGGCAGGTCGATACCGGCCTGTCGGCCTATGGCCTTGACGAGGCCCGTTCCAAGTTCCTTCTTCGGATGCGGGACTGTCACCTTGCCGAGCTTCGTGGGGTGGACGAATTGGTGATGAGACCCTACGACGTGCTTGAGCGTCCAGCCGTCCTCTCTC
>JAHFDQ010000524.1 GCA_023248915.1 Archangiaceae bacterium
ACCAGGTTGCCGCCGACGCTCAGAGTCCCGCCGAACAGCCCCTGGGCCGCGCTCGTGATTGTGAGGTTGCCGTTGATTTGCATCGTCCCGAAGATATCGACATCAGCGCCGTAGCCTTCGTTGATGATGACGTTGTTGAAGGCCATCGTGCCGGACGAAATCACGTCGCTGGCGTTGCCAAATGTGTAGCCGAACGTGATGGTCGTCGACCCCATGTCGACGGTTCCGGAATTCCACGTCCAGGTCCTGAATCCGTCGAACGTGCCGACGAACGAGACGGTGCCTCCGGTCGACGCGATGACCATGTTGATGGGCAGCCCACCCGTCGCCACGCTCGTCACCGTCTGACTGGCTGCTCCAACCAGCGCCAACGTGGCATCTCCGCCCATGGTCCCGGACACGGCGTTGACGTTGCCCTTGACCGCCAGGGTGCCGCCGCTGAAGCAGTCGCCCCCGGCCGTGCCACAGTCGGCTCCTCCCCCGGTGACTCCGTTGGTGGTCAGGTTCCCATTGATGTACACGGTGCCGACGATGACTGGGCCCGACCAAGCGTTGCCAATGTAGACGAAGTGGTTGAAGGAGGCGCTGCCGGTCGAGAGCGTCGGCGCCCCGTTGTTGGGGGCGTTGAGGGTGAGCGTTCCGCCGTTGTGGTTGAAGATGCCCCCGCTGATGGTCATGCTCTTCACCTGCGTCCAACTGCCCGCGGCGCCAGGCGCCGTGAAGGTCCCGCCCGTCTGAGTGAAGAGCCCGTTGTTGGTGAACGCCAGCGTTCCTCCCGTGAACGTGCCGGCTTCCTGTTTGAAGCCGGTCGCGCCGAGGGTGAGGGTGTGTGCTCCCTGCGTGATGGTGCCGGCAAACCCGGGGTGCATCGCGATGCCGCCGACCGAGACGTTGCCGGTGAGGCTGGGCGAACAGTTGGCGGTGCAGTTGCCGTCGAAGGTGGCGACGTTGCCCGCGCCCGGCAACACGCCTCCCTGCCAGCAGGCCTTGTCCGCGGCGACTCCGGCGCCGGCCGGCCAGTTCTGACTGCAACCGGCGCCGCCAATCCACGTGAACGGCGCGACGGTGACGACCTCGGTCTGCGAGATGGGCAAGAGCTCGAGGTTGGCGATGCTCTGGATTTCCGCCGCCGACAAGACACGATTGTAGACGCGGGCGTCGTCGAGGGTCGCGGCCGCGTATTCATTGCAACAGGCGTCTCTGCCCAGGTGGAGCGCTTGACCTGGAGCCGAGGCAGCCGGCACCGCGCCGGGAACCGTGGACGCGACCTGGGCGCCATTCAGGTACAGCATCAAGTTGGTGCCGTCCCAGACTCCGGCCACGTGGTACCAGGTGCCCGCGACGACGGGGGTCGAGAACTTGGTGGTGTACTGGGTTCCGTTGGACCGGTGGAACGACACTTCCCAACCGGTTCCGGCCGAGTAGTAGCCGTTGTCCACGTACAGCGAGTAGTTGTGCTGGCTGGCCGCGTTTCCCTTCTCGATCAGCGCGTACGTGCCTCCCGGACCAGGAACCGACGTGAGCTTGGCCCAGGTGGACACCGTCCAAGGGCCCGGGATGACGAGCGGCGCCGTCTCGCCGACCTGAACGGCCTGGGTCGCGCCGTCGAGCAGTACCGCGCCGTTGACCTTGCCCGCGGCCCACGCCGCTCCGCCGTACACCCAACCGTCGCTGCCGTTGCCCGAAGAGTCCGCCGCGCTGGTGCCGCTGCCGTCGTCGAGATTCCACCAGGCCACCAACCCGGAAGCGACTGTACCGGCGGACGCCGAGAGCGTGGTCGAGGCCGCCGACGACGAGGTGAAGTAGTAGGTCGCGCTGTTGGTCCCGGCGCCGATGACGACGACCGGGTTTGCCGACGGAGCGCTCAGCGAAGCGTAGAGCGTCTGCACCTCGGCACCCGTCAGGGCCCCGTTCCAGACGGCCACTTCGTCGAGCGTGCCCCCGAAATTGTAGATGGGCGTCGGGTTGTGATTCCCAATCCATACGGTGGAATCAACCGCGTAATTGAGCGGCGAACCCGAGATGAGGCTCAGCGTCTGCTGGACTCCATTGACGTACAGCACGGAGTTGGTGGTGGTGCCGTTGTAGAACTCGGCGACGACGTGCACCCAGTTGTTGGCGAAGCCGGTGACAGGCACTCCCCAGAGGTCGCCGTTGCCGGTGTTGAAACCAAAGCCCGCGGGGCTCTGTTCGAAGGCCAGATTGTAGTCGGTGAAGGCGAAGGGACTTTCCCAGCCGCCAATGTACGTCCCGTTCCACTTCATCCAGAAGGCTACGGTGACCCAGTGGCCCGCGGCCGTGTCGATGGTGCCCAGGGTCGCGTTCAACTGGTCGTCGACGCCGTCGAATGAAATCCCCGTATTCAGCTTCCCGGACGAGTAGGCCAGACCGGACCCGTTGCTGTTCTTCGCGGTCGCGTTGGGACCGACGGTGGCGGTCACCGTGGCGTTGTTGCCGATGTTGCCGCCTCCGAAGAACTTCCAATAGGCAATCAGGCTCGACCATCGGGGGGTCCAGCTCGAGGCGAGCTCCTGCTGCCGGGGAATGGGGACGCTGCAGGCGCTGTCGGAGAAGTAGTTGATTCCGGCGCCAAAGAGACTCACTCCGAGGTTGGCCACCGCATTCGCGGGCGCTCCGGCACCGCTCTGGCTCTGGACCGTCACGGCAGCCGAGCACTGCGAAGTGACCAGCGTCTGGGGCGCCGTGGTGAAGGCGATCTGCGTCGGCGGCGGGGGCGCGCTGCAACTGCTTCCCCGGAACGCGACCGCGGTGCCCATCCAGTTGCCGTCGGCGGACGGGAGCGTCGCAGTCGCGTTCACGACGCTGGCGGGGGGCGCCATCCCGGGCAGGTCGTCTTCGACGACGGCGCAGAAGACCGAGTCGCGCCCCCGCTGCGTCCAACCGGCTCCCGCGCCGGAGAGGCAGCCGTTGCCGTCCGCGAACAGGCTCACCACCAGTTCGTTGCAGCCGAGCGAGCCCGTCGTTAGGTTGCCCGTGCTGGGTTGGGAAGAGCTGGGGGCCGCCTGGCCCGCGCTGACGTCCAGCACGGCCGAGGTGGCCATGCCGGAGTACTCGAGGAGGTATAGGCCTCCGTTGGCGCCGTTGCCGGCGAGGCCCGTCTGGGTGGCCGTCACGGTGTTGACGCCGCCAATGACGTTCACTGCGTACCAAATTTGAGTGTAGGACCGGGTCGTGTTGTAGACGTTGGTCTGAGCCGGGGTGGAGTACCAGGTGTTGCCCAGCGTGTCCGTCACCGTCGCCGTGGTGGGTCCGGTGACTCCCTGCTGCCAGTACATCGCGGCGACCAGCAGGTTACCCGCGGTCTCGGTGAGCGTGGCCGCGTAGGAGGTCGCGGTCAGGTTCCCCGTGCCCACCGCGGGCTGCACCAGCGTGGCCGGGGTGAAAACGACGGCCGTCTGGGCGCTCGTCGCGGGCACCGAGCCTGCCGCGTTCGAGGCAGTCACGACGACGCGGAGCGTCTTTCCCGCGTCGAGCGCCACCAGCGTTCGGGTGGCAGCGGTTGCCCCGGCGATGTCGACGCAGGAAGCGCCCGCGGCGTCGCACCGGCGCCACTGGTAGGCGTAAGCGATGACGGGCGTCCCGGTCCAGGTGCCGTTCCCTGCCGTCAGGACCGAGCCGACCGTCGCGATTCCGGCGATGGTGGGCAGCACCGTGTTCGCCGGCGCCACCGCGGCCACCACCGCCGTCTGCGCGCTCGCGGCCGGGGTCGAACCTCCCGCATTCGACGCCGTAACCACCACCCGCACGGTTCCACCGACGTCCGCGGGCACCAGCGTGTAGCCCGAGGCAGTCGCGCCGCCGATGTCCACGCAAGCGGCGCCAGCGGCGTCACACCGACGCCATTGGAAGGAGTAGGTGATGACGGGCGTCCCAGTCCACGTCCCGGTGGAAGCGGTCAGCGGCAAGCCGTCAGTCGCCGTCCCGGAAACGGCAGGCAGCGCGGTGTTCGCCGGCGGCGCCGCGGCCACCACCGCCGTCTGGGCGCTCGTGGCCGGAGACGAGCCGCCCGCGTTCGACGCCGTCACCACCACCCGCACCGTCCCGCCCACGTCGACCGGCGCCAGCAGGTAGGTCGACACCGTCCCGCCGCCGATGTCCACGCAGGCACCGCCAACTGCGTCGCACCGCCGCCATTGGTAGGCGTACGTGATGAGGGGCGTGCCCGTCCACGTTCCCGTGGAGGCGGTCAGCCCCTGGCCGTCGGTGGCCGTCCCAGCGACGGCAGGCAGCACCGTGTTCACCGGTGCCACGGCGCCCACCACCGGCGTCTGCGCGCTCGTGGCCGGAGATGAG
>JAHFDQ010000140.1 GCA_023248915.1 Archangiaceae bacterium
GGCTGGGTGGGTGGAGAGACGCGTCGCCGCGGGGCGCGGCTGCGGGCTGGCCCTTCCCGCCGCCCAGGCGCCTCCTGGGGAGAGTGCCGAGACGAGGAGGTAGGCGACGAAGCCGGCGAGCGGCCGAAACCACTGGCGCCTTGACAGGTGGAGGCCTCTTCTTCGCGCGTCGGCTGGCAACTCGCTTCTCACGGGAGGTTGCTGAAGGGGGTGGCCGGGGAGGCGGTGGCCGGCGCAGAGGCGGGCGGCGCGGACGTGCCCAGTCCCAGTTCCATCAAGGCGAGGATGCGGTTCTCGGCGGTGCGGCTATCGAACCTACCGCCCACGTCCTGCTCCGAGAGGAGCCAGGGAAGGCCCGAGGCGGTCGCGCCCTGAGCGCGCGCCACAGAAGGCAACCGCAGCAGCGTGAATGATAACTCTCGCAGCGCCCTCATCCCGCACCTCCTTCCTGCCGACTAGGTCGGTCCACGTCACGCCTTGGGCTTTGCGTCGCCCTCCCCTTACCGCCGAGCGGCGCTCACTTCGAGCGCGGACACTACGGCACGGGCAAAACCTTGCACAAGCGGAAGAGTGTGGATTTCTCGTCCTGCATTTACAGCTCACGGAAACCCGAAATTTGGTCCGAGCAACACCTGCCGAGCCCGACCTCGACTCCGCTCCGGCTGAACGCGGTCTCCGCTCGGGCTCCCGCGGGCGCGCGCCGGGCTGGCTACTTGTGTCCCTTCAGTTGCGCCTCGAGCCGAGCCACCTTGGACTTCAGCGAGGCAGCCGTCTCGATGGCCAGCTCGGCGGCCACCAGCTTCTTCTTCATCGTGGCGATGTCGGCGCGCAGCTTGTCGCGTTCGGCCACCACCTCGGGGCCGGCACCTCCGGCCGCGGCGGCTGGCGGGGCCGACCCGGCTTCCTTCGCCTTCACCAGCGCCTCGTCTCGGTCGGCCTCAGCCCGCGTCAGCCGCTGCTCGACGTCCGCCCGGGCGCTCTTCTCTTTCGAGAGCGCGACCGAAGCTTCCATCGCCTTCTTGTTGGCGGCCACCAGCTCGTCGCGCATCTTCTTCGACGTCTGCGCGTCGCCCTCGCCGCGCCCGGCCTGCAGGTCGGCCAGCTTCGTCTCGGCCGCCGTGCGCGCGAACTGTTCGGCCTTCAGCTCGCCGGCCAGCTCGCCCGTCTTGCGCGCCAGCATCGAGGCGTTCTCGTCGCGTAGCTTCTTCAGCTCTTTCTCGCCGCGTTCCTTGGCCTGGGCCTTCTCGGCCTCGGCCTGGCGCTTGGCCTGCGCGAGCTGCGACTCGAGCCGGGCGCGGTCCGCCTCGCCCTTGGCGACCTTCTCACGCTCGGCCTCGAGCTCGCGCTCGCGCTCGGCGGCCCGCTTCTCGCCCTCGGACTGCGAGCTGGAGAGCTGCGCCCGCGCCGACGCCCTCTCCTTCTTCAGGGCCTCTTGGAGCTTCTCCAGGTCGCCATGCGCCTTGGCGAGGTTCTGCTTGGCCTCGGCGCCCGCCGCCTCGGCGGCGCTCCGGTCGGCCTCGAGCGTCTTCTGCACGGCCTCGAGCTCGCCCTCCAGCTCGGCGATGCGCTCGGCCGCCTCGCTCTGCGCCTTCTCGAGCCGCTCTTCGGCCTCGACCGTCTCTTCGGCCAGCGCCTTGGCCCCGCCTTCACGCTGAGCCTTCAACTGCACCTCGAGGTCGGCGACGCGCAGCGCCCCTTCCGACTCGAGCTGCTGGAAGCGGTCCTCGGCGGCGACGAGCTGGGCCTGGAAGTCGGCCCGGGCGACCTCGAGCTTCTCGGTGAGCTCGGCCAGCTTCCCGGCCGCCTCTTCCTGGGCGCTCTCCAGCCGGTCCAGGGCCCCGTCCTTGGCGCGCTCCATCACCCGGCTGCGCTCGTCGGATTCGGCGATGACGGCCTGGGCCTTGTCGAATTCGGCCTCGACCGCCTCGGACTCGCCCTTGACCTCGGCCAGAGTCCTCTCGAGCTCGGCGATTCGCGCCTGGGCGGCGTCGCGTTCGGAGCCGGCCGCTTCGCCGGTGGCGTCGGCGGCGTCGCGTTCGGCCGAGACCGTCTTCACCTCTTCGGCCACGCGCGAGAGCTCGGACTTCAGCCGGTCTAGCTCGGCGGCGGCCTTCTGCTGGCTTTCCGCCGCCGTCTCGAGGCCGCGCTTGGACTCGGCCACCTGGCCCGCCAGCTCGGCAACTCGGTCCTGGGCGAGGTCCAGCGCTTCCTTGGCGCCCGCGAGCTCGGCGTCCAGCCGTTCCCTGGCACGCTTCTCGGCAGCCAACTGCTCGCCGAGCTTCGGAATCTGAACCTCGACCTCGGCCAGGGCCGTGGTCAGGTCGCGCCGGTCAGCCTCGCTCTCGGCGAGCGCGGCCTGCAACTTCGCCTGCTTCTGCTCGGCCTGTTCGGCGGCGACGGTGTCCTTCTCGACCATGTCGCGCAGTTGCTGAAGCTGCGCCGGCATCTCGGCGTTCCGGGCCACCTGAGCGGCGGCCTCTTCGTACAGCCCCTTCAACTGCGTCGCCGCCGCGCGAAGCTGCATCGCCTCGTCGTCGACGGCCCCGTAGAGCGCCCGGCCGCGGGCCAGCGCCTCTTCCTTCTGCTTGACGACGGCGCGGAAGAAATCGAGCTTCTCGTCGGGGCTCGCTCCGCGCACCAGGCGGGGCTCGGGGGCTTCCTGGAAGGGGTCGCCGACCGGAGGCCGGGGCGGCGCGGAGGGCAACGGCACCGACCCGGCCGTTCCCCCGGAAGGCGCCGCCGGCGGCGGGGGTCGCATCACCCCTGGCTGGCTGAGGCCGGGAATGCGCCGCGGCAACGGGGGCGGCGCGGGAATGGGCGGGGGAATGGCCGTCGAGGGCCGGGAGGTCTGGGCGGCAGGCGGCACGGCCACCGCGGGGCGAGAGATGGGCGGCGGCCCGGGGGCGCGCGGCGGCGGACCGGCCGGCGCCGGAGGAGAGGACCGCGGCGGGCCCGGGGGCGCCTCGGCGGCGGCCGATTCCTTGCCCGGCGCGAAGAAGGGCTCGTCGTCGTCCTCGGCGAGGCTCTGCCTGAGATCCGTCAGTGGATCGGCTGGATTCTGCGGAGGCGACATGGCGCAAGCCCGACGTTAGCTCTTGCCCGGGCCTTCCAAAAGATTCCTCTCTCCCGGTGGCGCGCCTTGCGCCAGCCCGGCAGCTTTGACACGGTGACGGCGTGGGCGCGCGATTCGGTCTCGACAATGGAATGCGGGTCGTCTTCGACGAGCAGCACGCGGCTCGGGTAGCGGCCTTCCAGGTCTGGGTGAACGTCGGCAGCGCCGACGAGCGGGCGGATCAGGCAGGGCTCGCCCACCTGCACGAGCACATGCTGTTCAAGGGGACGGCCGGCCGCGGGCCCGGAGAGATTGCCCGCGAGATTGAAGCGCACGGCGGCGAAATCAACGCCTGGACGTCGTTCGACCAGACCGTCTACCACGTGGTCATCGCCAGCCAGTACGCCCGGCTGGGGCTGGACGTGCTGGCCGACGCGCTTCGCCACTCGGCCTTCGAGGCCGGAGAGCTCTCCCGCGAGCTCGAGGTCGTCTGCGAAGAAATCAAGCGCAGCGAAGACACCCCCTCGCGCCGGGCGTCGAAAGACTTGTTCGCCACGTCCTTCCAGGCGCACCCCTACCGCAACCCGGTCATCGGCACCGAGGCCTCGGTGAGGGCCTTCAGCCGCGAGCAGGTGCTCGGCTTCTACGGCGAGCACTACACGCCGGCGAACGTGGTGCTGGCCGCGGCCGGAGACTTCAAAGAGGCCGACCTGCGCCGCTGGGCGGAAGAGGCGTTCGGCGGCGCCTGGGGGCGGCCGCGCTCGGCCCCCGCGGCCCGGCCCGTCGAACCGACGCTGGTTTCCCCCCGGCTGTGCCTGCGCGCCGACCCGGTGAAAGAGGCCTACCTCAGCCTCGCCTTCCAGGTGCCCCCGGCCGACCACGACGACGTGCCGGCGCTCGACCTGTTGGCGATGGTCGCCGGCCAGGGCGAGGCGTCACGGCTGACCCTCGAGGTGAAGCGCCGGCGCTCGCTGGTCAACGACGTCCACGCCTACGCCTACACGCCGAAGGACCCGGGGCTGTTCGTGGCGTCCCTGACGGCGCAGCCGGCCCAGCTCGAGGCCGCGCTCGAGGCGACGGCCGGAGTGCTGGCGCGGCTGCGCGAGTCGCCGGTGCCGGAAAGCGAGCTGGCCACGGTGAAGGCCCTGGTCGAGTGCGAGGCGGTCTACCAGCGCGAGACGGTGCAGGGGCTGGCGCGCAAGCTCGGCTACTACGAGGCGGCGCTGGGCGGCATCGAGCGCGAGGCGCGCTACTACGAGCGCATCGGCCAGGTGACGCCCGGGGAATTGCGAGACGTCGCCCGCCGCTACCTCGACTTCGGCAAGGCGGTCGTCACCGGGCTGCTCCCGCCGGGCAGCGCGCTCGACGAGCAACGGACGCGGGAGGCCCTCCGGCGCGCCGAGAGACCTCCCGCCAACCCGAACCCAACGCCAACGCCGTTCAGCCCGAGCGGAGTCGAGGGCGGCCCATCGCCCGCCCCCCCGCGCGACTCTCGAGCCGAACCGGCGACGCCCCTTCGCCTCACCCCCCTCGCCGCCCGGCGCGGCGACTCGCGAACCGTCGTCACCCGTCTGTCCGGCGGGGGAGCGGTAGTTGTGCGCGAAGAGAGCGCGGTGCCGCTCTTCGCGATGCGCGCCGTCTTCCCGGGCGGGCTGCGCTACGAGACCGACGCCGACAACGGCCTGACTTCCCTGCTCTGCCGCATGCTGACCCGTGGCACACCCACCCGCGACGCCGAGAGCATCTCGCGGCTGGTCGACGAATTGGCGGGTTCGCTCTCGGGGGCCGGCGGGCGCAACTCGGTGTCGCTGCGAGGCGAGTTCCTCTCGCGCCACTTCGAGCGGGCCTTCGAGCTGTTCGCCGACTGCCTGGCGCACCCTTCCTTCCCCGAGGCCGAGCTCCTGCGCGAGCGCGCGCTACTATTGCAGGACATCGCCACCCGCGACGACAAGCCCTCGGGCCTGGCCTTCGAGCTGCTCGCGCGCACCCTTTACCGGCGGCACCCCTACCGCCTGGCGGTCTCGGGCGAGGCGGCCTCGGTCGAGAAGCTCGACGCCGCGGCGCTCCGCGCCTACCACGACCGCCACATGGACTCGTCGCAGCTCACCCTGTGCGTGGTGGGCGACGTGTCGACCGACAGGGTGCTGGCCCTGGCCGAGGCCGCCTTCGGGCGGGCCGGGGGCAAGGCGCGACCGCCGCCGGAAGTGCCGGTCGAACCGCCGCTCGAGGGGCCTCGCCAGGCGCTTAGGCCCATCTCGAAGGCCCAGACACACCTGGTGCTCGGGTACCCCGCCGCGAAGGTGGCCGACCCGTGGCGCCGCGCCCTCGAGGTGCTCTCGACGGTGCTCTCGGGCCAGGGGGGCAGGCTCTTCCTCGAGCTGCGCGACAAACGCTCGATGGCGTACAGCGTCTCGTCCTTCAGCGTCGAGGGCGTCGACCCCGGCTACTTCGCCGTCTACATGGGCACCAGCCCCGAGAAGGTCGACGCGGCGCTCGCGGGCATCCGGGCCGAGCTGGCGCGCATGAGGGACGAACCGCTGCCCGCGGTCGAGCTCGAACGGGCCAAGCAGCACCTCATCGGGACGCACGAGATTGGCCTGCAGCGCAACGGCGCACGGGCGGCGGTGATGGCGCTCGACCACTGCTACGGCCTCGGGGCCGAGCGCTTCTTGCGCTACGCGGAAGAAGTGACCCGGGTCACGGCCGAAGAGGTCGGCGAGGTCGCCCGGCGCGTGCTCGACCCAGCCCGGGAAGCGCTGGCCGTCGTCGGCCCCTGACGCTGTCCCCTCGCAGGACTCACCGGCCCGTCATCGATACGGAGACTATATCGCTATCGTTTAAGTGATATGTTTCACCGGTGCTCTTCCCCTTCAAGAGCTCTGGCCTCGCGCCGCTACTGTCCGAGCTCGACCGCTGGCGGGACAAGCTCGACCTGAGGTCCACGCTCCCGCGCAGCTGGACGGGTCGGCTGAGGCGAGACCTCGAGGCCGAGGCGGTCGCGGCCTCGACCGCCATGGAGGGCGTGGCGGTCACGGTAGACGAGGTCCGGCGAATCCTCGCCGGGGACAAGCTCCACGAGGTGGCCGAGGAGGACCAGGACCTGGTGCGAGGCTACCGCGACGCCATGGGCTTCGTGCTCCGGCGCGCGGACGACGCCGGCTTCCGGTGGAGCCGCGAGTTGATCGTCGCGCTCCACGATCGGATTCTCGCGGGAAAGCACGCTCTGGAAGCCGGGCGCTTCCGCACGACGCGCAGCCGGCTCGTCGACGCCTCCACGGGCGCCGAGGTGTTCCTGCCTCCCCGCGCCGAAGAGGTCGGTTCTCTGGTGGACGAGGCGTGTGATCGCCTCGAGCGGGTGCGCGAACACCCCGCGCTCGCGGCAGCGTGGATTCACGTCGCGGTCGCCGCCATTCACCCCTTCCGCGATGGGAACGGTCGCTCCTGCCGGGTGCTCGCCTCCCTGGCGATGCACCGGGGGGGGTTCAAGCGCCGGGAGTTCACCTCCCTGGAAGAGTGGTGGGGCAGGCACCGCGCTTCGTACTACGCGGCCTTTCGCTGTCTCGGGAAGCGGTTCAGCCGGACGTCGGACGTCTCACCCTTCGTGCGACTGCACCTGCAGGCGCAGTTGAGCCAGGTTCGCGCGCTCGACCTCCGCGAGGAAATCGAGCGGAGAATTTGGACGGTCGTCGAGGACCTCGCGCTTGAACGGCGGATGGACCGGCGAATCGCGAATGCCCTCTGGGACGCGTTCTTCGGTCGCGACGTGACCGCCGGTTACTTCCGGTCACTGACGGACGTGAGCCCCGCGACCGCCACCCAGGACCTCGCGCTGGCGAGCGCAGCAGGCCTGCTTCTTCCTGAAGGCCAGCGCAAGGGGCGCGTCTACCGAGCCGGGCGGGTTCTGGTACAGGAAGTCGCTCGAGCGGTGGGGGTCGAGTTGGACGGGCAAGAGCCCCTCGACTCGGCTCGCGGTCGAATCGTTCATTCCCTGGGCGACCGGCTGGCAGTTCGAGCGCCGCATCGACGTCGATCGTCGGCGCCCAGCCGCTGACTCGGCGCGGCAAGTCCGTTTTCGTGAGTTGGCCTCGCTTGACTGCAATGCTACCGGGCGGGGACGATGGGGCCTTGAGCGTGAAGAATTTGAGGTTGCACCGCACGAGGAGCGCAAGATGCCTGGAATTTCAAATCGGAATCGTCCAACTGAAGCCTACGCGTCTCAGACGAAAAGGGCTGCGGAGAGTGCCCTTGACCGCAAGGTCATCACGAGCGAGCAGTTCGCTCGAATGACAGACGGCACGGTGAGCAAGTGGGACATCGTGGTCGCTGATAGAGCCCTGCAGGACATTGAGATGTTCAGGAGCGTAGCGTCGACTCCCGACGGCATTACCGCCGCGCGGGGGCTGCACGAGGCGCTGGTCCAGCAATTCAGCGAGCAGCGCCCGATGACGAGGCTTTCCGAGGGGTTGAAGGACTATTTCGACGACGCGAAAGTCTTCTCGGCAAACGTGGGGTCGGCCATCACGAGGTGGGCGAGTCAGTAGCTCGGCCACGCATAGGCCGAAGACACGGGCGATCCATGTCAACTGGTGACACACAGGCAGGCGCTCCGGTCCGACTGTCGGCCGAGGTGGCGAAGCTGGCGAAGGACTTCCAGCTCTACGACGGGAAGATGCGCATGGGGAAGGCCGCCTTCCTCAAGTGGAAAGCCGAGCACAAGGGCCTCGCCGGGCGGGAGAAGCTGCTCCGGGGACAGGGACTCGTGGCATTGGCAGTTCGCTTTCAGCGCGAGGGCGGCAACGCGGCGGCCGAGGCCATCGGGCAGTTGCTGGTCCTGGCGGCCGGCCTGTTGGGGCAGGCGACGGCGGGGGCCGCCTTTCAGGCGGCGGGCGTCGGGTGGACTCCCAAGCCCAAGGGACCTCGCGGCAAAGGCTGGGGCAGCAAGTAGCCACGTCCCCGGAAGTACCCATGCTTCGCGACCTCCCGCACGTTCGCCTCGCCCTCGCAGGAGCCGTGCTGACTTTCGCGGGGGGCGCCCGCGCCGCCCCCTCGCTCTCGTGCCCCGCCCTCGCGGCCGCGAACGCGCGTGCCCGTTACGAGTCGCTCGACCTCGCCGGAGTCGTCGAGGCCACGTCCGACCTCGATGCGTGTCCCGACGGCACCGGGGCCGAGTTGGCCCAAGCCCTTCGCTGGCGCGCCCAGGCGCTCGTCACGAAGGGCAACCTCGTCGCGGCGGAAGAGACCTTCGCCCGGCTTGAAACGTTCGCCCCCGGGTTCCAGCTCGACCCGGCCCTCTCGCCCAGGCTCCACGAAGCGCACCAGGCGGGCAAGGCCCGCGCGGTCACGGAAAGGCGCGTCATCGTCCGGCTGGGCAATCCAAAGCCCGGCGCTGCGGGCGCACAAGTTTTCGCCGAAGTCTTCTCGGCGACGCCGGGCCCGCTCGAGGTGCTCATTCAGTTCGAGGACGGCACCGGGGTGAAGCCCGTTGCCGCGAGCGAAGTCACCGCTGGGCAGTATCAGGCCACCGCCCCCGGGGGAGCGACCGGAGCCTACCGGGTGCTGGTTCGCCGCGAGGGCGAGCCCGTCTTCCTCAGCCCCTACGCCCACCTGCCGATGCCCGCCGCTCCGCCGCCCCGGGCCGAACTGTTGGCCCCGCGCGACGTCCCGGCCGCTCGGGCCCCCGACCTGACCCATCCGCGCCCGATGGAGGCGGCGGCCGCGAACCCCGCCCGCGGAGGTATGCCCAAGGCCCTTCCGTGGGCCTTCGGCGCTTCGGCGGTCGTCTCGCTGGGGTTTTCGGGGGCGTTCGCGGTGCTGGGCGCCACGGACAAGAGGGCCTTCGACGCCTCTGTCGTCGACGGGGTCAGCACCCTGCCGGCCAGCGAGTTGTCGGTGCTTCAGAACCGGGGCAATGCCCGATTCACCGCCGCGCTCACCACCGCCATCGTGGGAATCGCGCTCGGCTCGGTCTCGGCGGCCATGCTGGCCTCGAAGGACTGAGCGCTCAGCAGGCGTTGCAGTCGCCGTTTGGACCCTGCACGCAGGCCCCGCCGGCGCACCACGAGCAGGTCGACTGGCAGGTGTCGCTATCGCAGTAGCAGGACGCGCACTGCTCGCCCTCGGCCAGCGGGCACGGCTGGGTCTCACCGGCGGTGCTCGAACCGCATGCCCCCGCGTCGCAGGCCCAATCGGTTCGGACCCGGTCCCAGGAACCGAGGCAGGCATTGTCGATGGAGGGCGCCGAGCAGGCGGACCAGACTCCGAAGGTGCTCGGCGCGCAGCTCTTGCCATCGGTGGGCCGGGCACAGCCCGAGCTGTCGGACTCGACCGCGGTCACCTGAGCGCAGCCGCCGTCCTGGCAGACGAGGGCGACGTTGTCGCGGGTTCGCGTGCCGCTCTGCGCGCATACACCGGCGAAGCTGCAAGCGCCCCAAGTCCCGAGCGTCGCCGCCCCGCAAGTGGCGCCTTCGGGGTCGCGAAGGCACCCGTTCGAAGACGTATCTGTGGAGGTGTCCTGTGCGCAGACGCCGGTGTGGCAGACCTGGTCGTACCTGTCTCGGCTGCGGCTGCCCACAATGGAACAGGGCACCCCGCCGTAGTCGCACACGCTCCACGTGCCGAACTGGGTCGTCCCGCACGCTGCGCCGTCGGCGCCGAAGCCGTCGACGGGGCAGGCAGAGCCACCGATGCAGCGCTCTTCGACGTCACAGAGACCGGCCGCGGGCCGGCACACCTTGGCCGCTGACAACATCGTGCAACTGCCGTTCGCCGGCGCTCCGGCGGCGACGCTGCACGCCTGGCACTTCCCGTCGCAGGCAGAATCGCAGCAGACTCCGTCCCTGCAAAGGCCGCTGCTGCACTCGGCCGCGCCGCCGCAAGGAAGCCCCAACGTCCTCTTCGCCGAGCAGTAGGTACCCGAGCAGAAAGTGCCTGTCGGACAGCCCGAGCCGCAGGTGATGGGACAGTCGGGAACTGCGCCATTGCAGACATACGGCGCGCAGGACGGAACACCGGGGTCGCCCGCGTCGACCGTGCTGCATTGTCCCAACAGGCCGGCGAGGTCGCAGCGGTCGCAGCTGCCGGAACAGGCCCCATCGCAGCAGACCTGGTCGGCACAGAAGCCGCTGACGCACTCGGTGGCCGTGGCACATTGTTGGCCGTTGGCCCTCTCGGAAAGGCACTGGCCCGCATCAGTGTCACAGTAGTGGCCGCTGACGCACTGGTGGACGGTCTCGCAGCCGGTCGGACAAGCGGAGCCGACGCCATCGCAAGCGAAGGGAGCGCAGGCAGGCTCCAGGGTACCCTCCAGTCTTGGGACGCAGCGGCCCTCCGAACCAGCCGCGGCGCAGGTTTCGCAGGCGCCCTGACAAGGCCTGTCGCAGCACCGGCCGTCGGCGCAGAAGCCGCTCACGCACGCGTGGCTCGCGGTGCACGCGCTCCCGATTCCGAGCGCGGTCTGGCAGACGCCGCCGACGCACCTCTGTACGACGGGGTCACAGACCGTGCAACTCGAGCCCGTGGTTCCGCACGCGCCTTCGGCAAGTCCGGTGCGGCAGATTGGGCCATCGCAACAGCCCTCGCACGTCGACGAGCTGCAGTCGGCAGCACCGCCATCGGTTGGCCCGGCATCTCCTCGGCCGCCTCCGTCCGTGGCTTCCGTGCAGTCTCGGCGGCACACCTGGTCGGCGCAGCAGGTGAAGCCTTCCAGACCGCAGTGGCCGTCCGCTTCGCAAGCGAACCCGAGAAGCGAAGACGGCGAGATGCACAGACAACCCGACGACACAGGCAGCGCGCATGCGAAGGCGACGAGCCAACGAAACGCCGTCCTTGTCGAGGTCACGACGCCGAGCCTACTGCGCCGCCTGTCGAATTGCGGAACGGTCGCTTCGCCTCACCTCGCCGGCGCGGGCCGCGCCCACACCGCCCGAAATTGCGGCGCCGACCGGGGCCCTAGCGTCTGCCGGCCCATGCCCACCGCCAGCACCTCGAGCCGCGTGCCGCTGGCGAAGTCGAACGCCCACGGCCCGTCGGCCGGCACGAAGAGGAATACCGGCGTCGGCCCGAGCTGCAGCACCGCCAACCGCGCGGCCGGCCGTTCGGCGAGGATTCCGGTGAGCGTCACCGCCTGACCGACGAGCTCGTCGGGGCGGGCCAACTTCTCGAGGTCGGGCCCTTCCGCCGACAGGTGCAGCCTGGGAGCGTAGGCGGCGAGCGCGTCGTCGAAGCTCTCGAGCCGGGGGCCGACGACAGCCAGGTCCGCGCCCGCTTCGGCCGCGCGCCGTTCGCCCTCGGCCGAGAGCGCGGCCACCGTCAGAGCGCCGGGGCTTCCCGCGACGGCCCGGCAGGCGCGCGCGAATTCCATCTGGCTGACCAGCGCCGCCGCCGGCAGCGCCGCGAGCGCCTCGGGCGACGACAGGCCTGCGCAGGCGCGCAGCGCTTCGAGCGCCGCAGCGCCCTCCGGGGCCAGCTCGACCTCGCGGTCCCCCAGCCTGAATCGTCCGAAGGCGAAGTGCCCGAGCCCGGAAGCGTCGAAGCGGGCGCTGCCGTCGCGGGTGTCGGCCGCGGCACGGACCGCCCCGTGGTCGTCTACGAGCTCGAGCCGGCCGTCGCGGGGCCGCGGG
>JAHFDQ010000525.1 GCA_023248915.1 Archangiaceae bacterium
GCTCCAGAGGGACACCCCTGCTATGAGGGCGACCTTTTCTAAGCGATTCCGAAGACTTAGACAACACTTTCGGCGAGGAAGCCTGTGTCCCCGTACTACTTGGTGCTCGCGCAACTCGGCGGAAGCTCTGGGCCGCAGACGCTCGTCTTCATCGGCCTGCTCTTCGCGATCATGTACTTCGTGATGATTCGCCCGCAGCAGAAGCAGCTGAAAGATCAACGGACGATGCTGGCGGCCCTGAAGAAGGGCGACGACGTCATCACCCAGGGCGGGCTGTTCGGCAAGGTGTTCGCGGTCGCCGACAAGGTGGTCACCCTCGAGGTGGCCAACGGCGTGCGCGTGCGAGTCCTGAAGAGTTCGGTGCAGGGCAAGGTGAACGTCGCCGAAGAAGAGAAGGCCGACGAGAAGAAGGGCGAAGAGAAGAAGGAGGAGAAGTAATGGACCGCGGCTGGTGGAGCAAGGTCGGGCTCATCCTGTTCGTGACGCTGGGGGCAGTCTGGTACCTGGTGCCGAGCTACTACTCGTTCTTCGTCCTCGAGCGGAAGGACAGGAACAACCTGAAGCTGCTCCAGGAAAAGCTGCCGGTCTGGGCTCCTTCGGCGAGGCACCGGCTGTCCCTGGGGCTCGACCTGCAGGGCGGCATTCACATGGTGATGCGGGTCGACACCAAGACCGCGCTCGAGAAGCGCACCGAGCGGCGCGGCGTGCAGATCGCCAACTACGTGAAGGACAAGAAGCTGGGTGAAGTCAGTTTCGAGTCCAACCCCGAGAAGCTCGAGCTGACGCTGACCGCCGCCGACCCCGGCACCATGGACGCCATCGAGAAGGACGTGGTGGCCGCGTTCGAGGACTTCACCGAAATTAACCGCGAAGGGCCCAAGCTGACGCTCCAGCTCAAGGACACGCAGATCAACCGCTTCAAGGACGAGTCGGTGGACCAGGCGATGCTGGTGATTCGCCGCCGCATCGACAAGTGGGGCGTGGCCGAGGTCGACGTGCGCAAGCTGGGCACCGACTCGATTCAGATTTCCCTGCCGGGCCAGCAAGACCCCGAACAGGCCAAGGAGCTGATCGGTACCACTGCCCAGCTCGAGTTCCGCATGGTGGACGACAAGTCCACCTTCTTCCCCGACACCTTCAAGAACACCCCGCCCGACCCCAAGGACGGCATCACCCTGTCCCCCAGCGAGGGCTTCCCGCAGCTCGAGGGCAAGGACCGCGAGGCGCTCTTGGCCTACGTGAAGGGCAAAGAGCCCGCCGACAAGCAGGTGCTGCTCCAGTGCGTCGAGTCGCAGGTCAAGAAGGGAGCCTGCGAGAAATACCGAACGTACCTGGTCGAGAAGAACGTGCCGCTCACCGGCGAGAGCCTGTCGTCGGCCGACGCCTCGCTGGGCCAGTACAACGAGCCCGAGGTCAACATCACCTTCGACGCCCAGGGAGGCCGCGATTTCGGCACCCTCACCGAGAAGAGCGTGGGCAAGCGCATGGCGATCGTCCTCGACGACAACGTGCACTCGGCGCCGCGCATCAACGAGAAGATTCCCAACGGCCGCGCCCGCATCACCATGGGCCGCATGGGGTCGCGCACCCAGGACGAGTGGCTGCGCGAGGCGCAGACGCTGGCCCTGGTGCTGAAGGCCGGCGCGCTGCCGGCCCCCGTCACCACCGGCGAGATTCGGCAGGTGGGCGCGTCGCTCGGCGACGAGCTGATCAAGAAGGGCTCGCTGGCCGCGCTGGTGGGTCTCGGGCTGGTGGTGGTGTTCATGGGCGTCTACTACCGGAAGTCGGGCCTGGTGGCGGACGTGGCGCTGGTGCTGAACGGGGCGCTCATCCTGGCCGGGCTGGCGCTGTTCTCGGCGACGCTGACCTTGCCGGGCATCGCCGGCTTCGTGCTGACGCTCGGCATCGCGGTGGACGCCAACGTGCTGATCAACGAACGCGTGCGCGAAGAGCTGTCGCACGGCAAGACGGCCCGCGCGGCGGTCGACCAGGGCTACGACCGCGCCTTCTGGACCATCTTCGACGCCCACGTCACCACCATCATCGCGGGCTTCATTCTCTTCTTCACCGGGACGGGGCCGGTGCGCGGGTTCGCGACCTCGCTCATCATCGGCATCATCGCGTCGCTGTTCACGTCGATTGTCGTGACGCGGGTGATCACCACCTACTTCGTTCACGGCCGCGATTCGCAGACGGTGTCGGTCTAAGGGGCGCCATGCAGATCATCAAAGGCAAGACGAACATCGACTTCATCAGCAAGCGCCGGATCGCGCTGTTCATCTCGTCGATCCTGAACTTGTCGATTCTGGTCGGCATCGCGCTGTTCGGGTTCAACTACGGGGTCGACTTCGCCGGCGGCACCCTGGTCGAGCTCAAGTTCCCCTACGGCATCGACGCCCAGCAGGTGCGCCTGGCCGCCGAGAAGGGCGGGCTGCACGACCCGACGGTGCAGGGCATCGGCGCGGCCAGCGAGAGCTCGTTCCTGTTGCGAATGGGCGGGGTCACCCAGCTCACCAAGGAAGGCGCGGCCTCGGCCGAGAAGGCCGTCCGCGGGCTGGGGCAGATCACCCTGTTCCACTCCGACCTGGACAACGGCATCTTGCAGTTCCGCGCGAAGGAGAAGTTGCATGGCGAGGCACCGGCGCCGGGCGCTCCGGTCGAGAGCGCGAAGATTCGCGCCGCCATCACCGGAGCGGGCACCGGGGTGCGTGAGGTGCGCTTCCTGGGCGAGACGCAGGGAGGCGGGTTCGAGTACCAGGTGGTCAGCGCCGGCATGGCCGACAAGGTCCAGGAAGCGCTGAAGAAGGGGCTCGAGAAGCCCGAGTTCGAGGTGCGGCGCGTCGACTACGTCGGCCCGCAGGTCGGCAAGCAGTTGCGCAACAAGGGCGTGATGGCGCTGGTCTACGCCATGTTCGCGATTCTCGTGTACGTGGCCTTCCGGTTCGACTTCAAGTTCGGCCCCGGCGCCCTGGTGTCGATGGTGCACGACGTCATCATGGTGAGCGGGTACTTCCTTCTGTCGCGGCGGGAGTTCAACCTCACCTCCATCGCCGTGCTCTTGACGATTCTCGGCTACTCGATCAACGACACCATCGTCATCTACGACCGAATCCGGGAAGAGATGGTCCGGTACAAGGGCAAGCCCCTGCCCGAGATCATCAACATCGCGGTCAACGACACCCTGTCGCGCACCTTGCTCACCTCGGGCGTCACCGCGATGTCGCTCATCGGCCTGTTGATCTTCGGCGTGGGTGAGATCTGGGACTTCGCGATGGCGATGTTCATCGGCATCATCGTCGGCACCTACTCGTCGGTGTACATCGCCAGCCCGCTGACCATCTGGCTCGACGAACGTGCCGAAGCGAAGAAGCTGCGCACCGCCGGAGACGGCAAGGCGTCGATGAAGCCCAAGGTCGCCTAGCACGGGCGGTGGACGCTCGGCGGTCCGGCCCCGGGGGCCCGCCGAAGGCCTGACCCGCCCGGGCCAGGGGCGCCGATGAGCCAGTCGCAGGCAGTCGATTCGATGCGGTCGTGGCTCGGGTGCGTTGCGTGGTTGGCGCTCGCCGCGCTCACGGCCGGGTGCGAAGACCGAATCTCGCCCAAGCCTCCGGTGCACCTCGATGCGGGCTCGGACGACGGCGGGCCGGGCGACGGGGGGCAGGGCGACGCCGGGCCGGAGGACGGCGGCGTTGACGCGGGCCCCTTCGTCGTGGGCACCGGCACCATCGGGTATGACGGCGGAATCGTCGTCACCGACGCGGGCGTGAAGCTGGAGTTCCCGGCCGGCGCGGTGGACGTGGCGCGGCTGATCACCGTCACCCAGACGCCCGATCTGCCGGCGGGGGTGGCGCCGTTCTCGCCCGTCTACGAATTCGAGCCGGCGGGCCTGGTGTTCGCCCGGCCGGTGAAAGTCACGCTCCCCCTGCCGCCGACGGCGAGCGTCGCTGCGGTCTACTGGTCGTCGAGCGATGGCGGCTTCGACCGGATGGGAGGGGCCGTGGTGGGAGTCACCGTCTCGACCGAGATAGCGCACTTCAGCCGCGGCTTCGCCGGACCGGGAGGAGCCACCCGCACCGTGACCGGTTCGAAGGTGACGACCTGGCTTTCGGAATCGGGCGCGGCGAATGCTGGCGACGACTTGAGCACGACGTCGATCTCGGCGCTGGTTCTGAACGACGGCGGCTTCACCGAGCTGCCGGGAACCGGCTTCGCCGACGGCACGCTCGCCGTCCCCGACGTGCCCAACGGCACCTATACGCTGCGGGTGGGTTCGGACTACCTGGTGACTTCGCAGGGCGTCGTCGATCT
>JAHFDQ010000526.1 GCA_023248915.1 Archangiaceae bacterium
ATCGAGACATCGACGCGGTCCGCGCCCGGCTGCTCGAAGAGCGCTCGAGGCTGCCGCTCGACGACCGGGCGCTGTACACGGTGCTCCGCCGCGGCGAATTCCTCTGGCCGGAAGAACACCTGGTCGAATTGCGCGCCGCCGAGGCGAAGCTGGCCCAAGCGCCCGTGCAGGCGGGAGTCCCCCTCATGGTGACGGGCTACGTGCCCGAGCCGATGGCGCTCTTGGACACCCTGTCCCAGGCGGGCGCCTACCTGGCGGCCGACGACTACGCGGCGGTGGGCAGGCGGGTGCCGCGGCAGCCGCCGCCGCTTCCGTCCGACCCGCTCGCGGCGCTGGCGCAGATGCAGTTCGCCCTGCCGCCGTGCCCCACCCGGGGGCACGCCCAGGCCCGCCGGCTCGACTACCTCCAGGCGCTCTTCGACCGGAGCGGCGCCAAAGGCGTGGTGCTGCACACGGTGAAGTTCTGCGAGCCCGAGCTGTTCGACGTGCCGGCCATCCGCGACCACTTCGCCGAGCGCAAGGTTCCGGTGCTGGCGCTCGAGGGCGAGCTCGAGGCCGAGCTGTCCGCGCAGACCATCACCCGCGTCGAGGCCTTCGTCGAGATGGTGGTCGCGTCCACCCGGAGGGCGGCGTGATTTCTCGCAGAGTCCAGTACGAGCTCGCCGGTCGGGTGGTGGGCCCGGCGCTGATGGCGCTCCAGGGCGCGCAGCGTTCCCTTCGCGGCCGCCGCCCGCGGCCCGACGGCCCCTTCGGCCCGCCGCTCGAGGCCGGCCGCAAGCTGAAAGAGCTGATGACGGTGCAGTACCTGCAGGGCCGCTACGCCGACGGCGCGGTGCCGGTAGCCTGGGCGACCAGCGGCTTCCCGGTCGAGGCGCTCCGGGCGCTCGGCTTCTACGTGCATTACCCCGAGAACCACGGGGCGCTGTGCGGCGCGCGCCGCCAGGTGCCGGAAATCGCCGGCGTGGCCGAGAAGGCCGGCTACTCGGCCGACTTGTGCGCCTACGCGCGCACCGACCTGGGCAGCGTGCTCTCGAGCGTCACGCCCGTCGGCCGGGTGCCGCGGCCTGACCTGTTGGCCTGCTGCACCAACATCTGCCAGACGGTGCTCTACTGGTACCGGGCCCTGGCCGAACACTTCAAGGTGCCGCTGGTGCTCATCGACACCCCCTACAACTACGGCGAACCGAAGCCGCACCACCTCGCCTACGTGAAAGAACAGCTCGCCGAGCTGGTGCAGGCCGCCGAACGGGTGGGGGGCCGCCGGCTCGACTCGGGCGAACTGGTCGAGGTGCTCGAGCGGTCTCGCCAGGGGACGCACCTGTGGCGAGAGTGCCTGGCCACCGGCACCCGCCGGCCCTCGCCGTGGACCGGCTTCGACGGCTTCATCCACATGGCGCCCATCGTGGCAATGCGCGGCACCGAAGAGTGCAACGCCTACTACCGGCTCTTGAAGGACGAGCTGGAAGACCGCGTGGCGCGGGGCGTGGGCGGCATCAAGAACGAGCGCTACCGCCTGCTCTGGGACAACCTGCCCATCTGGTACCGCATTCGCGAATTGTCCACGTCCTTCGCCGAGGCCGGGTTCAACTTCGTGTGCACCACGTACACCAACGCCTGGGCCGAGACCGCCGACCTCATTCGGCCCGAAGACCCCGGCGGCTCTGGTGCCGAGGCCTACTCATTGGTGCTCTTGAATCGCGACCTGCCCAACCGGCTGCGGGTGATGAAGGGGCTGGCCCAGCAGTTCGGCGTGCAGGGCGCGGTGCTCCACTCCGACCGGTCGTGCAAGCCCTACTCCATCGGCCAGCTCGACCTGAAGGAAAGGCTCGCCGAGGAGGCCCACCTGAAGGTAGTACTGCTCGAGGCCGACCACGCCGACCCCCGCGCCTTCTCTGAAGAGCAGGTGAAGACGCGCGTGCAGGCCTTCATCGAGAGCTTCGCGTGAGCGCGCCGGTCGCCATCGGCGTGGACGCAGGCAGCACCACCTGGAAGGCGGTGGCGGTCGACGCAGAGGGCGTCGTCGTCGCCAGCCTCGTCGAACCGGCCGACCCGCGCATCGAAGAGCAGACGGCGCGGGGGCTCCTGGCGCTGCGCGCGCAGACGGGCGCTCCGGCCGAGACGCCGGTGGGAGCCACCGGCTACGGGCGCAAGCTGGTGGTCGCCTCGCGGGCGCTGACGGAAATCACCTGTCACGCGCGCGGGGCGTTCACCCGCATGGGCCGGGCTGGGGTGCTGCTCGACATCGGCGGGCAGGACACGAAGGTCATCCGCTTCGGCGACGGCGGCGAGGTGCAGGACTTCGCGATGAACGACAAGTGCGCGGCCGGCACCGGGCGGTTTCTCGAGGTCATCCTCGCGCGCCTGCGCGTCTCTTACGACGAGGCGGCCGGGGCCGTCGCCCGCGCGGTCAAGCCGGTGACGGTGTCGAGCACCTGCACCGTGTTCGCCGAGAGCGAAGTCGTTTCGCTGGTGGCGCGCGGCGAGCCGCTCGAGGGCATTCTCCGCGGGCTGCACCAGGCCCTGGCCACCCGGGTGGCTTCGCTCGCCGGCCGGGTGCCGGAAGGCCGGCCCCTGTTCATGAGCGGCGGCGTCGCGCTCAACCGGGCGATGGTGCAGAGCCTGGGAGAGGCGCTCGGCCGAAGGCTCGAAGTGGTACCGTCGCCGCAGTTGGTCGGCGCGCTGGGAGCGGCGATGTCTGTGTTGGCCTAGAGGAGAAGAACTCATGCTCGGCTTCAGCTTCAACGAGGTGATGGAAGGCACGGTGCAGCGCGACGGCGAAAGGTTCGACCGGCCGTTCCGCTTCGAATTCGTGGTGACCGCCCCGAGCGCGCTCGGCTTCTTCACCGACGTCGTGGGAGAGACCAAGGGCACGGTGCGAATCGACGGGCTGGCGAAGGAAGCGTTCGCCGAGGGCACGCTCGAGATGTCGCCCTTCCTCAAGCGCCGGCTGCGCTACGAGTTCCGCCTGAAGGCCGATGACGGGCAGGACTACCGCTTCGACGGCACGAAGAGCATCAGCTACCTGCGCCCACTGACGACGTGGACGACGCTTCCCGGCACGCTTTACGACTCGAAGGGCAAGGTGTGGGGTACGGCGCTGCTCAGGTTCTCGCTCCGGCGCGAGCTGCTGAGTCTCTTGGGCAGCTTCCGGGCGGTGCGCGAAGCGGGCGGCGGCGCGAATGCCTGAGCAGCTCCAGGGCCCGAGCCGGCGCACCGCGCTGTCGCTGGCGGCCGCGCTGTTGCCCGCGGGCTCGCGCTTTGGCGGCGGCGGCGAGAAGACGATTGAGAAGCTCGAAGAATTGCTGAACGCCTTCGGGCCCACCGCGGTGAGGCTCTACGCCGGAGGGCTGGCGGCCCTCGAGCAGGGCACCCGGCTGGTGCGCAAAGGCCGGTCGTTCTCCGAGCTTCCTCCGGCCGAGGCGGAAGCGCTGCTCTCGGAGTGGAGCCAGGAGTCCGGCCAGGGTCGCCGGGCGCTGATGGCGGCCATCGCCTCTCCGCTGAAGGTGGCCTACTTCGACGACCCGGCCATCTACGGCCAGCTCAAGTGCACCTGGCGCTTCAACGCCACGCCTGAGAACCCGCGCTGGATGCAGCAGGTGACGCGCGCGGTCGACCTGACCGAGGACCTTGAGCTCGAGTGCGACGTGGTGGTGGTGGGCACGGGGGCGGGCGGCGCGGTGGTGGCCAAGGAATTGGCCGACCGGGGCCACGCGGTGGTGATGCTGGAAGCGGGCGCCTACCGCACCCGGGCGGACTTCGACGGGCGGGGGGTCGAGAACGCGAGGAAGTTCTACCTGGACCGGGGCATGGTCGCCGCCCTGGGCAACGCCTTCATTTCGCTGCCTGCCGGGCAGTTGGTGGGGGGGTCGACCGCGGTGAACACCGCCACCTGTTGGCGCACCCCGGACCGCATCTTGCGCCAGTGGGTGGACGGGGAAGGGCTGACCGGCCTGTCGCCCGAGCTGTTGGCGCCGTACTTCGAGAAGGTCGAGCGAGAAATTCAGGTCGAACTGGCCGACGCGAAGTACCTGGGCGGCGCGGCGCGGGTGGTGGGGCGCGGCTGCGACGTCCTCGGCTACCGGCACGCTCCGGTGCGGCGCAACGCGCCCGGGTGCGACGGGTCGGGGGTCTGCGACTTCGGCTGCCCCACCGACGCGCGCACCAGCACCAACGTTTCCTACGTCCCTCTGGCGTTGCAGCGCGGGGCGGTGCTGATCACCGAGGTGCGGGCCGAGCAGGTGCTGGTCGAAGGTGGCCGGGCGGTGGGCGTCGTCGGCACCGCAGTCGAGGGTGGGCGAAAGGTGA
>JAHFDQ010000006.1:0-1792 GCA_023248915.1 Archangiaceae bacterium
TCGCGAATCAGCCGTTCCGCCTCGGCGAGGTCGCCGGCCGTTCCGGCGAGCGCCGTCGCGCAGGCGAGGCAGGCGGCCGCCGACGCCACGCGCCAGGTCCGGCAATCCAGGGTCAGACGCGTCACGAGTCCGATGTTATCGTGATTCGGCGTTGCAACCAGCGTTCGCCAAGTACCAGGTCCTCGGCTTGCTCGCCTCGGGCGGCATGGCGCAGGTCTGGCTTGCCCGCACGCGCGGCCTCGCGGGCTTCTCGAAGCTCGTCGTCTTGAAGACGATTCGGCCCGAGCTCGCGAAGGACCCCGCGTTCGTCGAGATGTTCCTCAACGAGGCGCGGGTCGCGGCGATGCTGAACCACCCCAACTGCGTTCAGATTTTCGACCTCGGCGAGGAAGGCGGCACGCTCTACCTGGCGATGGAGTTCATCGACGGCTTCTCGCTGTCGCGCATGTTCGTGCGCGCCCTGACGAAGCTCGAGCGCCTTCCGCTGCCGGTCTTCGCCCGAGTCGCCCTCGACGCCGCCGCAGGGCTCGACCACGCGCACCACCTCCGCGACCCCCAGGGCCGCCCCCTGAACCTCGTGCACCGGGACATTTCGCCCGACAACCTGCTGGTGTCGTTCGGCGGGCTAACCAAGGTGGTGGACTTCGGAGTGGCGAAGATGACGTCGGGGCTCTCGATGACCCCCACCACCCAGACCGGCCAGGTGAAGGGGAAGTGGGGGTACATGGCCCCCGAGTACCTGCTCGCGCACCCGGTCGACGGCCGCGCGGACGTCTTCGCGCTCGGGGTGGTGATGTATCGCGCGCTCACCGGTCGAAAGCCGTTTCCGGGCGCGACCGAGGCCCTCGTGATGAAGGCGGTGCTGGACCACGACCCGGTTTCGCCACGGCAGCACGACCCCGGCATCCCCGAGGCCGTCGAGCGCGTCGTGCTGAAGGCGCTCGAAAAAGACCCCGAGAACCGCTTCGCCGGTGCGCAAGAGCTGCGGGAAGCGCTCGAGCTCGCGGCGGGCCGACCCGCCGACCAGCGCGAGGTCGCCGACTACATGGCCCGCCTGTGGTCGCC
The DNA here is from genome assembly GCA_023248915.1 of Archangiaceae bacterium. GTDB lineage: Bacteria > Myxococcota > Myxococcia > Myxococcales > Myxococcaceae > JAHFDQ01. The sequence goes on from JAHFDQ010000006.1 coordinate 1,066, forward strand.
GGACGACCCCGAGCGCAATCAGGTGCGCGAGCTCGCGTCCGGAAAGATGGAAGAGACTTCGCTGCCCGTGCTGGAAGCCGTCGTCTCGGAAGAGAACCCCGGGGCGTTCACGGCCACCACGCCCATGAGGGCGGTCCTGCCCGTATTGAACCCTCCGCCCGCGAAAAGCCTGCGCCGGCCCGTCGCCCTGGCCGCCGCGCTCCTGGTCGGCGCGGCCGTCGCGACCTATTGGCTGGCCCGGTCTCCCGCCGCGCCGGGAGCGCCTCCTGCAGCGCCGGCGCCCGCGAACCCCGGTCCGCCTGTCGCGGCGGTGACGCCCGCCCCGGCATCGGCCACCCCGACGCTCCCAAGTCCTCCTGCGCCAGTGGTGCCGGCGCCGGTGCCGTCCGAGGCGGCGCAGAGGCCGAAGCGGCCGGCCGAGAGGGCGCCCCAGAAACCAGTGCTCGGCACGGGCTTCGTCGAGGCGTTCTCCGAGCCGCCATCGAAGGTGTTCGAGAAGGGGAAGCTCGTGGGCTCGGCGCCCGGCCGTTTCCCGCTGGCGGCGGGCACCCACCGGCTGAAGTTCGGAAACTCGAGCCTGGGGTTGGAGCGCGAGGTCGAGGTCGCGGTGCCTGCCGAGGGGACGGCAAAGGCGTCGGTGCGCTTCGAGAAGGCCTTCCTAGACGTGCGCGTCTCACCCTGGGCCGAGGTCAAGCTCGACGGCCGGGCCCTCGGCACGACGCCGGTG
>JAHFDQ010000006.1:1802-32895 GCA_023248915.1 Archangiaceae bacterium
TCTACGAGGGCCGGCACATCGTCGAGCTCGCGAACCCCGAGCTGGCCCGGAGTCGCCGCGTCGAAGTCGTGCTGAGGGCGGGCGAGCACAAGACGCTTCGCGAACGGCTCGACTCGGTCCCGTAGCGCTCGTCGCTCCAGCGCGGTGGTCACCAACAGGCGCACCGCCGGCCGACCCTGCTAGCGTCTCGGGTGATGCGGGGTGAAAAGCCGTTCCAGCGCTCCTCACCGTTCGGCTCGAAGCGAGGTCTACCGGTGCGAACGCTCTGCCTGGTGCTCGTGAGCTGGGCGTTGGGGTGCACGGTCGAGCCGGTGGACTACACGGGCAAGGCCTGTCCCACCGGGGTTTGCCCGTCCGGCTACGTGTGCGTCACGGGACTGTGCGCGAGAAGCGCCGAGGGCGGCGCCGACGCGGGACTGGACGGTGGAATTGACGCGGGCGGCCCCACCGACGCGGGCCAGGACGCCGGGCTCGACGCCGGTCAGGACGCTGGAATCGATGCCGGCAGCCCCACCGACGCGGGCCAGGACGGTGGGCTCGACGCGGGCGGCCCCGCCGACGCCGGTCAGGACGCCGGGCTCGACGCCGGCGGCCCCTCCGACGCGGGTCAGGACGCCGGGCTCGATGCCGGCGGCCCGACCGACGCCGGCACAGATGCGGGTGGGCCCGCCGACGCCGGTCAGGACGCCGGAGTCGATTCCGGCAACCCAACCGACGCGGGCGCCGACGCGGGCCAGGACGCCGGTTCGGTGGTGCAGCCGGTCACCTCGAACGTGAGCGCGGCGCTGCCCCGCCGAGGGTGCATCTCGGTGTCGTACACCCTGGCCCAGCCCGCGAGCCTGCCCTCGAGCGTTTGGGTCGAGGTCTCGCCCGACGGGGGCCCCTACGGCACGGCGTCGCCGGGTCTGGGTGGGTCGGGCATCGTCGGAGTCTCGACCTCGCCCTCGGGCAGTTCGCACACCTTCGTGTGGGACAGCACGACCGACCTCGGCTCGAACCTCCTCGGCGCGGTGACGGTCCGGGTGAGGGGCGGGCTGTCCGGGCTGTGGGGAAGCCCGGTCGCGTCGACCTCGTTCGCGGTGGACAACCGCCGCGGCATTTTCGGGCCGGCCACCAACGTCAGCGCGGGGAGCATTCCCTACTCCATCACCATCGGCGACTTGAACGGCGACGGCATTCCCGACCTGGCGGTGACGGACGCCGGAGGCTGGGACGTCTTGGTCTTCCTGGCGACCTCGCCGGGGACTTTCGGAGCGCCCACCACCTACAGCGTCGGCGCCACGCCCAGCACCACGGCCATCGGAGACCTGAACAGCGACGGCAAGCTCGACCTGGCCGTGGTGAATCAGGGCAACAACAACGTCTCGGTGCTGCTGGGGACCGGAAGCGGGACTTTCGGCTCCGCGACCGGGTTCGACGCAGGAACCAATCCCGGCGGCGTGGCCATCGGCGACCTGAACCGCGACGGCAAGCCCGACCTCGCCGTGGCGAACTACTCCAGCAGCGACGTCTCGGTGCTGCTCGGCACCGGCACTGGCACCTTCGGCGCCGCAACCAACTTCGGAGCGGGAGTGGCCCCTCACGGCATAGCCATCGGAGACTTGAACGGCGACGGCAAGCTCGACCTGGCGCTCGCCAATGGTACCGGCAAGGTCGCGGTGCTGCTGGGGACGGGTGCCGGCAGCTTCCCCGGCGTCTCGACCATCGTCACGGGAAGCCAGTCGTACAGCGTGGCGCTCGGCGATTTGAACGGAGACGGCAAGCTCGACGTCGTCGTCGGGAATCAGGTCGGCGACAACGTCTCGGTGCTCTTGGGAACGGGGACGGGGGCCTTCAACCCGGCCGCGAACTACGACGCGGGGACGAACGTCCAGGACGTGGCCGTCGGCGACCTGAACGGCGACGGCAAGCTCGACATCGCCGCCGCGGACTACATCGGCAGCAACCTCTCGCTGCTGTTCAATCAGGGCGCGAGCCCGTGCTGGACCGGGTACGCCGCCGGCGCGAGCGTCGCCGCGGGCACCGGCCCGTTGAGCGTCGCCGTCGGCGACCTGAACCGCGACGGCAAGCCCGACCTGGTCGTGGCCAACCTCGTGGGCAGCGCCGTGTCCGTCATGCTGGGGACGGGGACGGGGAGCTTCGGCGCGCCGACGAGCTTCCCCGCGGGTGGGACCGCGATGAGCGCGTCAATCGGCGACCTGAACGGTGACGGCAAGCTCGACCTCGCCGTGGCGAACAGCGCCAACACCGTCTCGGTGCTGCTTGGAACGGGGACTGGAACCTTCGGCGCGGCGACGACTTTCGCCGCGGGGTCCAGCCCCAACGCCGTGGCCGTTTCCGACCTCAACCTCGACGGCAAGCGCGACCTCGTCGTGGTGAACAGCACGGGCAACAACGTGTCGGTGCTGCTAGGGACCGGCACCGGAACCTTTGGCGCGGCGACGAATTTCGGGTGCGGAGGCAGCCCGAGGACGGTGGCCGTCGGAGATTTGAATCGCGACGGCAAGCCCGACCTCGTCACGGCCAACAACAGCGGAAACAGCGTCTCGGTGCTCCTGGGGACCGGGGCCGGGGCCTTCGGCGCGGCGACCAGCTTCTCGGTCGGGACCAACCCGTTCGCCGCGGCCATCGGAGACCTGAACGGCGACGGCAGGCCCGACCTCGCCGTCGCGAACGGCACCAGCGGCGATGTTTCGATTCTGTTGGGGACAGGCGCTGGAACCTTCGGCGCCGCGACGAGCTTCGCCGCCGGAGTCGCCCCGTGGAGCATCGCCATCGCGGACCTGGACGGCGACGGCAAGCCGGACCTGGCAGTGGCGAATGGCTCGGGCAACGACGTCTCGGTGCTGCTGGGGACGGGGACCGGCACGTTCGCGGCGGCCATTCACTTCGCCACGGGGACGAATTCGTACGGGGTGGCCGCCAACGACTTCAACGGCGACGGCAAGCCAGACCTCGCCGTGGCGAATGGGTCCAGCGGCGACGTGACGGTACTGCTCGCCCGGTGACCGTCGAACGTGACGCCGGCGGTCACACTGTGTCCGCCCGGGCTCCGCTCACCGGCTTCGGCGGGGGCCCTAAGTGGGCGTCGGGGCGAAGCTCCTTGCGCCGGCATGGTCCCTGCTACGCGTCGGCGTCTCACACCTTCCCCCTGGAGATTCCGATGTCCCTTCGCAGCTTGCTCCCGTTCGTCACGTTGCTCGCCCTCGTAGTCGCCTTGCCGGCCTTCCCGTGCAGCGGAAACCCCAACTGCGGCTGTAACAAGAAGGCCTCCGCCGCCGCTGCCGACCCGAAGCCTGCCCCGGCCTGTGACGGCAAGTGCGACCACGCCGCCTGCGCCAAGGCCACCGCCGCCGCCCCGGCCGACGGTTCGAAGGTGGTCGAGCTGACGGTCACCGACAAGGGCTTCGAGCCCGCCAGCGTGAAGGTGGCGAAGGGCGTGCCGCTGAAGCTGGTGGTGACCCGGAAGACCGATCACACCTGCGCCAAGCAAATTGTGGTGAAGGACTACGGCATCAACACCGAGCTGCCGCTCAACAAGGCCGTCGAGGTGACGCTCACCCCGAAGGCGGCGGGCAGCATCCGCTACGCCTGCTCGATGAACATGATCGCGGGCGTGCTGGTCGTCGAATAGCTCGGCCGGTCGAATCCCCTTGCCAGGACCGTCTCGGGCGGCTGAACTCCCACCCACCGTCCGCCGAACATCGGCAAGGGGAAAGATGCGCGCATCACAAGCCTGGGTGGCCGCGGTCGCGCTGACGTTGGGCGGGTGCAAGTGCCAGTCGCCCGCGCCGGCCGGCGGTACGCTCCCCGACGGCGGAACCTGCGTCGGCGCTGGCGCCCCGTGCGACCCGGCCATTCCGTGCTGCGGAGGCACCTGCGCGGGCAGCGTCTGCACCGCGACCACCTTCTGCCAGAGCACCGGAGGCAGCTGCTCGGCCAACACCGACTGCTGCCTGAACCAGTGCCAGGGCGGTTCCTGTCTGGGCAGGCTGTGCGCCGACGTCGGCGCCGCTTGCGCCACGGGCGCCGAGTGCTGCACCCAGACGTGCGGCTCAGGCGGCACCTGCGCGGACCTCACGGGCGGCGGTTGCAAAGTGCTGGGGCAGGCCTGCGCGTCCTCCGGGGAATGCTGCTCGACCAATTGCCAGAGCGGAGCGTGCGTCAAGGCTTACTACTGCCAGCCCAATGGCGACGTCTGCACCGACAACGGCCAGTGCTGCGGCAATGCTTGCAGCTCGACCAACGGGAGCCCGGGCCGCTGCCTCGCCATCAGCGGCGGCGGAGGCGGCGGCTGCACTCAGGAAGGCAACCCCTGCTCGGGCGGAAGCAATTGTTGCTCGCGCATCTGCTTCGACCCGGGGTCTGGCGCCTCCGTGTGCCTGCCTGCCGGCGGGTGCCGGCTGACCGGCACGAGCTGTCCGAACGACCAGGCCTGCTGCGGCGGCGGCACGAATCCCAATGGCTCGGTCCAGTGCACGGCGGGCCGGTGCGACAACGGGCAGGCGTGCAACCCGGTGGGCAACATCTGCGGTGCCCCGGTGCTGCCCGACGGAGGGAAAATCAACGCCTCGCAGGACTGCTGCGACGGCAAGAAGGACGTGTGCAAGCTCGACTCGTCGGGCATTCCCAGGTGCTTCGGGGGAGGCTCGGGCCAGTGCCCGACCGGCTACACCGGCGCGGCGGGCTGCTGCATCGCCGCCGGCGACTCCTGTCAGTTCAAGGACCAGTGCTGCGGTGCCGCGCCGTGCGTTCCGGGCGCGGACGGCGGGCTGCAGTGCACGCAGGGCTCGTGCAAACCGGTGGGCGCCGTCTGCGCCGCGACCAGTGAGTGCTGCGCCGGCACCGAATGCCTCGGCACCACCGAACTCTCCACGGCGTGCCAGGTTCCGGTTGTCGGAGGAGGAGGTGGCGGCGGTGGAGGAGGCGGCGGCGGTCCGTCTGGCGACGCCGGCCTGTGCAGGCCGAACGGTACCGCGTGCTCCGTGGCTACCCAGTGCTGCTCGGCGCTCTGCGTCGGCGGCAGTTGCCAGGTTCCGGGCGCCTGCCAGCCGCTGGGCGCGGTCTGCACCAGCGCGACGGACTGCTGCGCGGGCACCACCTGTGTCGTCTCGGCGGGCTCGACGACCGGCGCGTGCCAACCGAGCGCTTGCGAGGGAGCCGGCCAGCCCTGCACGTCCAGCGCGGGGTGCTGCGCGGGCCTGTCCTGTCTCGACTCGAGCTCGAACCCGTGCACTGGCGTCGCGGCCTGCACCTGCAACGTCTTTCTGAACTAGGCGCCTCGCGCGCCTGAGAGTCGGTGCGAGGCGTTCGGCGGAACGGAGAGTTGCGCCGTCCCGCTGGTGGGCCATCATGTCGTCGTGCCGCGACGACTCCGCCAGATGCCCGACGGCTCAGCCGTGGGGAACATCGGAGTCCACGACCCCTTCGAGCTCATTCGTCACCTCGCGCGCAGCCAGTCCGACCCGCGCAAAGCCGTCGCCGAGTTGGTGCAGAACGCGCTCGACGAGCAGGCCTCCCAGATCACGATCGAACGATTTCGCGACGCGGGCGAGGCCGTGCTCTCCGTTCTCGACGACGGGCTCGGCGTGATCCCGGACCTGCCGCGAAAGGACGCGCTCGCCGCGATCGCCACCAACATCGGGCACTCCCGAAAGCGCCAGATGTCGTTCGACGAACGCATGCGCCAGGCCATGTTGGGCCAGTACGGCATCGGGCTGCTCGGGTTCTGGGCCGTCGGCCACGAGCTGCGCATCATCTCGCGCGTGGCGAACTCCGAGGTCTGGGCGCTCACGCTCTTCGAAGACTCGCCTCGCTACACCATCTCGCGCATGCCCGACGTCATCGACCGGGCCCGAGGAAGTCAACGAGCCGCTCCAATCGTGGCGGTCGCGGCTCGTCGACGAGCGGTGGCAGATCAACACCGGGCACCCCGACTATCGCGCGTTCGCGCAGGAAGCGCGCCCGCGCCTCAGATACGTCGCGATGCTGCTCTCCAAGGAGATCGTCAGCCGCAACTTCCCGCAGCCCGGCGTGGGCGCGATCTTGGAAGAGCTCGTCGGCCTGCTCGCGGCGCTCGAGCGATCGGGCGCCTGGGGCGGCCGCACGCGCGAAGATTCCAGCGAATAGCCGCTTCCCCACCCTGCTCGTCTTGCGACGTTCACCCTGGCCGAGCCACAATGACGAGGGCTGAATGCAAACCTCGGGAAGCAGCAAGCTGTGCTGGAGCGCCGCGACCCTTGCTCTCCGGCCGGCGAGACGCTGCCTGCTCCCCGCGTTGCTCCTGGTGTGGCTCGTCCCATTCCGTCCGGCGAGCGCGGCGGTGACCTTGAACGCGGTCACGAACAGCACGGGCATCTGGTACACGGGAATTCCGTCAGACACCTTCTCCCACTCGACCGCGGGGGCCGACCGGTTACTGCTCGTGATCGTCGCCACCTATTCGACTGCACATTCCCTCATCACCGACGTCACCTACAGCGGAGTCGGTCTCACGCGCGCCGGATACAGCGCGACGAGCAACGGTCAGGATCGAGCGGAGCTCTGGTTTCTCGTCAATCCACCTTCGGGTGCTCACAGCGTCGTCATCACCCTGCCGGCGTCCAATCCGGACGGCGTTGCGGCCGCTGTCTCGTTCACCGGAGTGGACCAGACGAGTCCGCTGGGTTCTATTTCCACGGCCATAGGCAACGCCGCCTCCGCGAGCATCGCGGTCAGCAGCGCCGCGGGAGAGTTGGTTATCGACGGCATCGTTACCGACCAGTCCGGCGGCCAAGTGCTGACGGCGGCGGCCGGACAGACGCTTCGCGGCAGTTTCTTTCCGGGCGACGAGCAACTGGGAACCAGCACGACGCCGGGAACGCCCTCGGTGACCACGGCTTGGACGATCTCGAACTCCCAACCCTGGTCCATGCTCGGGGTGAGCATCAGGCCGTCGGCGGTGCAGGGCGACGGAGGCCTCGACGCGGGCGGCGACGCCGGCAGTTCCGACGCTGGAGGAGGCGTCGACGCTGGAAGCCCCGATGCCGGGGACGATGGAGGACTCGACGCCGGGGGCGGCACGGACGCGGGTGACGACGGGGGTTTCGACGACGGCGGCGGTTTCGACTCCGGCTTCGACGGAGGCCTCGACGCGGGGAGCGGATCAGCATTGAGCGACGACGGAGGACGGGACGCCGGGCTCGACGGCCCCGCAGACGGCGGCGGCGCTAGGGCCTCTGGAGCGGACTACCGCGTGGGCTGCAACTGTGCGTCGCCGGGCGGGCCCTGGTGGCTGGTGGGGCTAGGGCTCACGCCGTGGACGGCCCGCCGGCGGCCGAGGAGGATGCCCGCTGGCGCTGCGCCGGGGTTTCCCCCGCCGTAGTCTGCACCTTCACGCCCGCCCCGTCGCGCTGCCCAGGAAGACGTCCCGAAGCATCGCCCCACGAAGAGTGCCTCGGCGGCCTGGTTCGCGCGCGAGCGTTCCGGAAGGTCGCCGGCTGTGGTCTTGTCTGCGCGTGACGAGCGCTCCAAACGCCTGGGGGAAGTACCGACTCCTACGGCGGATAGGCCTCGGCGGCATGGCCGAGGTGTACCTGGCGGAAGCGGAAGGGCCGGGCGGGTTTCGGAAGCGCCTGGCCATCAAGCGAATCTTGCCCCACCTGGCCAAGAATCAGGCCTTCGTCGAGCTTTTCTTCAACGAGGCCCGGCTGGCGGCGAAGCTCGAGCACCCGAACCTGGTTCAAGTCTTCGAGTTCGGGGAAATCGACGGCGTCTTCTACCTGGCGATGGAGTACGCGGACGGGCCGAGCCTGCGCGCGCTGCTTCGCCGGTCGGTCGAGCTCAGGCGGCCCATTCCCATCGGGCTGGCAGCGAAGATGGTGTCGCTGGCGAGCGAAGGGTTGGCGTACGTGCACGAGCTCTGCGACGGCGAGGGCAGGCCCCTGGGGCTGGTGCACCGCGACGTGAATCCGGACAACGTCCTGACCTCGCGCGGCGGCGCGGTGAAGGTCGCCGACTTCGGTATCGCCAAGGCGAAGGAACAGTCGGGGCTCGCGCGCGCCGCGGCGGTGACGGGGAAGGTCTTCTACATGTCGCCCGAGCAGTTGATGGGCGAGCAGGTCGACCGCCGCGCCGACGTCTACGCGCTGGGGGTGGTGCTGTACGAGCTGTTGACCTGGATGGTGCCGTTCGCCACTGTCAACCAGACCGAGCTGGCGGCGGAAGTCGTCGGCGAGGCGCCCGCGCCGGTGGAAGAGAGGCGCCCCGATTGTCCGCCGGGCCTGGCGCGCATCGTCGAGCGCGCGCTGGCCAAGTCGCGCCGGGACCGTTACCCAGACTGCACCGCCCTGCGCGCGGACCTCGAGCGGATGCTGCTCGAGCGCGCCGAACTGGTGAGCGCGACCGAGATTGCCCGCTTCATCGGCGAGGTAGCGCCGCCGGCGATTGAACCCGCGAAGCTGGCGACGCCCGTCCTCGTCGAGACCACACGCCTGGCCGCGCGCTCCAGCGGCCGCGGCCTGGCGAACGCGCTCGAGTCACCCCACATCGACGACCTGGGCGCAGCAGACGCCGCCGGCAACCCCCGGCGCTGCCCTTCGTGCGACCTGCGGCTGGCCATCGCCTTCTCCGGAGCCCTGGCCGTGGACGGCTGCGAGAGCTGCGGGGGGCTGTGGCTGGACTCGGGCGAACTGCAGGCCCTGGGCAACTGCCCCGGCGGCCTCGCGTCCATTCGGGCGCGGTTCCACCCCGCGGGACAGCCGGAGCTGCGCCGTGAACCTCACCCGTGCCCGGTGTGCGCCAAGCCGCTCGAACCGCACGAGCTGGACTCGCTGCGCGGTATTCCACTCGAGCGCTGCTCGAGCTGCTCGGGGGTGTGGCTGACGCAGGGCGGGGCGCAGGCGGTGTGCCTGCGGCTGGAAACCTGAGGGCTACCTGACTTTCACCTTCACCGCGTCGAAGCCCGCAGGCGCCTGGGGACGCGCGGCCGCCGGCGCCACCTCGCCCGCCTCGACCACGAAGGGGCTCGATTCTTTGCGCAGCCCGACGCCCTTTGCGGCGAGCGCCTTCAGCTCGGCCGGCGACAAGAGCGCGAGCAATTCCTTCGTCTCGGGTGTCGGTCGCGCCACCAGCCCCTCGCGCACCGAATCGGACAAGAGCTGCTTCGCCATGTCCTTCTTGCCCTGCCGGAACGCGAGCTCGGCCAGGTTGAGCTTCGCGCGGCTGCGGGTGCGCCAGTCGGTGCCGGCCTGGGCGGCGGCGAAGGCCGCGGTGAGCGCCTCTTGCGCCTTTCCGAGCTCGTTGCGCCGCAGTTGAGCGTACCCGTAGCGCAGCCACAGCTCGGCCGACGGGTGCTTGTCGAGCTCGGGCTCGAGCGTGGCGACGGCTTGGTCCGCCTTGCCCGCGTCGAGGTAGCGGCTGGCGAGCTCGAGCTTCAGGTCGGGGCTGGCCGGGTCGAAGGCCAGCGCCTTCTCGGCGAAGGCCGCGGCCTCGTCGGCCTGCCCCAGCCGGGCGAGGGTGTACGCGAGCCGCGACAGGGCGAACGGGCTGCTCGGGCAGTCGGCCGCGTAGGCCCGCCACACCCGCGCCGCGTCGGCGTGACGGCCAAGGGTGTTGTACAGCTCGCCCAGGTAGGCCCGCATCAGCATCGCCCCGGGCTCGGCGCGCACGGCCTCGGCCAGCACCTGCTCGGCCGCCTCGGACGACTGGTAGCGGCTGACCAGCCAGAACCTGGCGAGCGTGCGATTCGGCAGGCTGCCGCCCTCGTCCTTCGCCCGTCCCAATGCCTCGACGGCCTGCGCGTCGTCGCCGTGAATCGCTGCGGCCAGCGCCAGGGCCGCCCAGCCGGCGGCGAACGTCGGGTCGGCCTTCACCGCGGCTTCGCACTTCCGAATCGCCGCGGCCAGCTCGGCCTCGCGCAGGACGGACGGGTTCTCGATGCCGAGCGGCTGAGCCATGAGGACGTCGGCGCAGGCGGCGTAGTCGACCACCGCCGCGTCGTTCGCCGACTGGGGCTGGGCCCGCGAAGGCAACGGCGCCTTCACCCCGTCGAAGCGCAGCAGCCCTTCCGCGAGCGCGTCGGACCCACGCTGAACCGCCAGCGCCGCCCCGGCCGGCAGCGCCGCCTTTCCCTCGGCGAAGGCCACGCCTCCGACCTTCGAGGCAAACCACTCCAGCTGATAGCCCCCCGGGCCGGGTTTCAGCGACGACGCCACGAAGAGGCCGGCGCCGAGCCGCTCGGCGGCCTTCCGCGCCGCGTTCGAATCGGACAGCCCGTCGAGCTTCACGCGGTGCCGCTCGGCCATCGACGCTACCTGGCGCGCATGCACGACGCCGTGGGAAGGGACGGCCGACACGAGCGCGCTGGCCCTCTCTTGAATGGCCAGCGCCAACCCGGCGGGCACCTTCGCGTCCGCCACGGGGGAAAAGACGACGGCGGGCGCGCCGGCCGACTGCGCCAGCGCGACGGCGGATACCAGCGACCCGAGGACGGCCCAGCGTGGTTTCATGGGCGCGGACGATGGCCCGTTCGGACGCCGCCTTACAAGCGCCATCGCACGGGTATTCCCACGGCGGCTAGTCCCGCGTCGCTCCGAACGCCGGAAGCACGAACAGCGCCGTAGACAGGCAGGCGAGCTCGCCCAGGTTGGCGAGGACTCCGAACGAAACCAGCGCCTGGTTGTGCGCCACCAACAGCGACGAGTACCCGATGACGGTGGTCAGCGAGCACAGCGCGACGGCTCCGCCGGTGGTGCGCAGCGCCTCGGCGAACGTCCCCCCGCTGACCCGCCGCCGCTGCACGAGGTTGGCGGCGTAATCGGCCCCGATGCCGAAGGTGATGGGCAGGGCGATGAAGCTGAGCAGGCTCAGCTTGATGCCGAGCGCGCCGGCGAGCCCGCCGAAATACAGCAGCCCCGCCAGCAGTGTTCCCAGCACCCGCGCGGCGTCCTTGAAGCCGCCCGCCCGTCCGGTCGCGGCGCCGAACATCGCCAGCACCAGCGCCACCACCCCGATGAACGACACCGCCGCCGCCCGCGGGCCGTCTCGCACCACCGCCTCGAGCACGTCGGCGAACACCAAGAGCGAGCTGGCCATCGGAATGTCCCCGCGGGGCAACGGGACCGCCCGAAGCTCGCCGGCGACCTTCAGGGCGTCGTGGCCCTGCCAGACGCTGACCCAGGCCGCCGGGTAGACGAGCACCGGCGTGCCGACGGTGCCATCGCGCTCGATCAAGCGGCGGCGCAGCACCGGCGGCAGGTCGGACGCGGTGAAGGTGGCGAGCCCGTCGGGCGGTAGCGCGGTCTCCACGCCGCGGCGCTCGGCGGGCGGCACCAGCTCGAGCACGTCCGGGGTGGTCAATTCGCGCAGCGCCGCGATGACGGGCAGCTTCGACGCTTGCTCGCGCGGCACGAAGGTCGCGACCGACACCACCGAGCCGATGCTGCCCGTCGGATTCTCGAGCCGGCGCGCCTCGACCGCCGCTGCCACGGCGCGCGCCTCGGCCTCGTCCCTGGCGAGCAAGATGCATGGGTCGAGGTGGCCGCCGAAGACCGCGTCTTCCCAGAAGGCCGGCCCGCCGTCGTGCAGCGCGCGCGAGTCGCGCAGGTTGCCGAAGTCATACTCGATGGGGTCGGCGGCGAACCGCGCCAGGAACAGCGCGGCCGGCAGCGCGAGCGCGGCCGCGACGGCCAGCACCGCCCGCGGTCTCTGCTCTACGAGCGCCGCGAGGTGTTCCATGACGAACGGACGGTGCGGCGTGGCGTCGGGGGCGATCAGCCTTCCCCGCCGTTCCCACGCCAGCACCAGTGCCGGCATGAAGGCGAAGGTCGCTGCCCAGCACAGCGCCATGCCGATGAAGCCGATGAGCCCGAACTGGGCGAAGCCGCGGAAGTCGGTCACTCCTAGAGAACCGTACGCGATGCCTGCTGCCAGCGACGCGGTCAGGGTGGCCAGCCAGGTCGCCGCCACCGCGGTCGTCATTGCCACCTTCGGCGCCAGGCCCTTCCGGCGCTCTTCGGCGTACCGGGCGAAGAGAATGAGCCCGAAGTTCACGCCGTTGCCGACGACGATGGACCCGAGGAACGCGGTGCTCGAGTTCAGGTGCCCGACCAGCAGGTCCGCCACGCCGAAGGTGGCGAGCACCCCTACTGCCAGCGGCAGCCCGATGGCCGGTATAGCCTTCAGCGTCCGGTAATACAGGGCCAGCGCAAGGGCGATCGCCAGCGCCACCAGCAGCGAGGCCACCACCAGGTCCTCTTCGAGGCCGTCGTGTTCGAACACCGTGCTGGCGACGTGGCCGCCGAAAGACGCCTCGACCGGAAGCCCGGGCCGCTCGGCGCGCAGGGCCGCCACGGTGTTCCGCACCGCCCGGTCCACCGCCGCGACCCTGCCGAAGTCGTTGGGGTTGCCCGCCATTCGCACCCGGATGACCAGCGCGTTCGTCGCGAGGCCCTTCGGGTCGGTCACCTCGCGCAGGAAGTAGCCGTCGGGAAACCGGGCGAGCAGGCCCGCCTGCGGGTTGCCCGCCTTCAAGCGTTCGACGACGTCGGCGATGGACGGCGGTGGCCGGTCTGGCGCCCGAAGCAAGGGGAGCGCCGCCTGCATTTCCCAGCGCACGCGCGCTCGGATGCGGTCTCGCAGCGCTTCCAGGTCCTCGCGCTTGGGGAACAACCAGCGCCGGGCCTCGAAGAAGCGGCGCACGTCGTCGACGCGGTACTCCACCGAGTCAACCAACCCGGGGATGGCGGACAGCCGCGGCGCCAGGTCGTCGGCGAAACGGCGCAGCGCCTCGGGGTCGGGCCCGTGCAGCGCGACCGTTTCCTCAGCCCAGCCGCCGACCCTCTGGGTGACCTGCTCGACGTCACGGGCGCTTCGCGCTTCCTGCGGAAGCAGCTCGGCCAGATCCGCCCGAAGGTCGGAGTACAGCCGCACCGTCCCGAGCGCACCCGCCGCCGCCACCAGGGCGGCGACCCAGAGGAGCGCCGCCGACCGGCGGTCTGACAGCTCGACCCAGGCCGCTGCCGCGCGGGCGCCCTTCACCCTCGGACGCCCCAGCTCGTTCGGCCGCCGTTCATCGGCGCGCATCGTAGCCTCGCGCCCCGCCGCCGCCGCAACTTGATCTCGCCGGCCCTTGTGCGTCAGATGCGCCGGTCCGTCACGACGCCATGCCGAACGCAGCCCCGAGCTTCCCCAGCCAGAATCCGCCGCCGCGCGCGGTGCAGGCCGACCCGCCGGTTCCACCGCTCGAGGAAGCCAGGTCGCTCGACAGCGTTCAGCCGGGTGGGGGCTTCTGCTTCGGCCTGGAGGCCGCCTGGGGGCGGTGGCGGCGGCGCTGGTTACGGCGGATACGGCCGGGCTACGTCACGAGGATGGAGAAGGCGCGCCAGGGCCGCTGCGAGCGCTGCCCCCACGACGTCATCGACGCGCGCGACTTGAAGCTGGTGCGCAACGGGTGCGGCTATTGGTTTCGCGAAGAGGACGACCGCTTTCGCTGGCGGAGCCAGCTGCGCCTGGCCCGGGCGGGGTTGGCGGAGGTCGTCTTCTCCAGCGTCCTCTGCCTCGCCGTGGGACTCCCGCTCGGTCTGGCGGCGACTGTCCAAGGGGGCTGGCCGCTGTGGCTGGCGACGGCAGTGGTCGCGGGCCTCTGGTTCCAGCTCGTCTGGTTCTTCCGCGACCCGCCGCGTGCCATTCCCGACGACCCCAGCGCCCTGGTCAGCCCATCGGACGGCGTGGTCACCCACCTCGACGAGGTGGACGCAAAGGGCTTTCCGGGCGACCGCGCCTTCCGCGTCAGTATCTACCTGTCGCCGTTCGACGTGCACCTGAACCGCATTCCCCGCGACGCGAAGGTGGTCTCGGTGCGCTACTTCCGCGGCCGCTTCCTCAACGCCCGCCGGCCCGACTGCGTGCAGCGCAACGAGCAGCTCTGGACCGACTTCGTCGAACCCAACGGGCGGCCGCTGCGGGTGAAGCAGATTTCGGGAGCGCTCGCCCGCCGCCTGGTCTGCTGGCTGAAGCTTGACGAGCAGGTTCGGATGGGAGATCGCTACGGGATGATCAAGTACGGCTCGCGTACCGAGGTGCTCCTCCCTACCCAAGAGGCGCTCGAGCTCGCCGTACGGGTCGGCCAAAGGGTGAACGCGGGCAGCACCGTGCTCTTGCGCTTCACCGGGAACGGCGACGGCCGGGGCGAACGCCGTGCGTGACCCGCGCATCTCCTTCTACGGGCGCACCTACCTGGACGTCGAAGTCCAGGTGCCGGTCGAGTCGCTGGCCGCCAAGAAGGGCAAGGTGGACGCCCGAGTGAGCGCTGTGCACGGCGGCTTCGCTGCCAACGCGGCGCGCGCCGTCGGCAGCCGCTTCGCGCCCGGCGAGGTGCGGGTGGTCACCGCGACGTCCTGGGCGGACTGGCCACGGCTGCGCCACGGCCTCCCCGCCGGTGTGGCGCTCGACGCCATCGTCACCGGCGCCGGCGATTCGCTGCCGCCCATCAGCGTCATCATCGACCCGGCGCGCGCCTGCCGCATCTTCCGCGACCGCGCAGAACACGACGCGGCGGACTGGCAGCTCGAGCGGGTGCCCGCCGGAGCGCTGTCCGCGCGCCTTCACGTGCTCGGCCGGCTTCCGGGCCCGTTCGCGGCCAGGCTGCTCGCGCGCAGCCGCGAGGAAGGCGCCCGCTTCGCCTGGTGCGGAGGCGACGCGCTGCCGCCGGAGCTGGAACGTGACTGCGACTTGCTGTGCGTCAACTCCGCCGAGGCGGGGCGCCTGCTCGGCGCTTCAGGCGTTTCGCCCCGACGGCTCGCCGAGGCGCTTGCGGCCCGGGCCCGGGTGAAGGACGCGGTGCGAGTCGTCACCGGCGGAGGCAAGTCGGCGACCGCCGCGGCCTTCCGGGTCGGTCGCGGAGTGCGCTGCCACGAAGCCGAGCCCGCCGCGGTGGCCGCCCGCCGCATCACCCGCCTCTTGGGCGTCGGCGACGCCTTCGCAGCCCATTTCGTCGCCGCGGCGTGCTTCGACGCGCGGGGCCTTCCGCGGCGCCGGCTCGAGGTGGGCCGCGCCCTGGTCGCCGCCCAGAGGGCCGCCGGGCGCTTCATCACCACCGCCCGCCCGGGCCAGCCGCTGCCCCTCGGCCGATGAGCGACGTCCTGGAGAAGTTCCGCGTCGACGGCCGCGTGGCGATAGTCACCGGAGCGGCGCGCGGACTGGGCCTGGCCATCGCCCAGGCGCTCGCGTCCGCCGGTGCCTCGGTCGTGGTGACGAGCCGCGCGAAGGAGACCGCCGAGGCCGCCGCCGCCGAGCTGGCCGGAGCGTTCGACAAACCCACCCTGGGCGTCGCGCTGGACGTGCGCGAGCCCGCCTCGGTGCAGGCGCTGGTCGACCGAGCGGTGGCGAAGTTTCAGCGCGTCGACATCCTGGTGAACAATGCCGGCTGCACCCACCGCGGCGCGCTCGACGCCCTGACGCCGGCGCAGTGGGACGAAGTCGTCGACACCAATCTGAAGGGAACGTGGCTTGCCTGCCGGGCGGTGCACCCGGTGATGCGCGGCAGGCGCTGGGGGCGGGTGGTCAACGTCGCGAGCATGTTCAGCCAGGTGGGCCTGCCGAACCGTTCGCCGTACGTCGCCAGCAAGGGCGGAGTGGCCGCGCTGACGAAGGCGCTGGCCGTCGAGCTCGCTCCCGACGGCATCACCGTCAACGCGCTGTGCCCCGGGCCGTTCGAAACGTCCATGCACGACGCGTCGGCGCGGGCCGGCATGCTGACGATGATTCCCCTGGGACGCTGGGGCCAGCCCGCCGAGCTGGGCCCGGCCGCTCTGTTTCTGGCCTCCGAGGCGTCGAGCTTCATCACCGGCGCGACGCTCGCCGTCGACGGCGGCTACACCGCCCGGTAGGAGTGCCGGTTGTTCGACGCCATCACGCAGCTCGTCGCCCGCTCGAAGTCGCTTCGCATCGTGGACGAAGGCCGGCTCAGGCGGCTCTCCCGCGTGGACGCCGTGGTGCTCGTCGGCGCGACCTGCGCGGGCAAGTCCACCCTCGCCGCGGCAATACGCGGCGCTGCATGGGGGCCTAAGGGGCGAGTGGACGTCCCCTCGCGTTGCCTGACCCGCCCGCGGCGCCAGAACGAAAGCCCGGGCGAGAACGTTCACCTCTCGGCCGACGAGTTCGAGCAGAGCCTCGCGCGCGGTGAGGTCGGCCTGCACTGGGCACGCAAGATGGAAGGCGGCCGCGAAGAGCGCTACGGCTTCCGCCCCGTTCCGAAGGGAATGCTGGCGGTCTACTCGGGCAACAACGCGCTCTACTCGAACCAGGGAAGCGTACAGCCACAGGGGGCGCTGCGACACGCGCTCTTCGTCGGTGTTCACGCCCCCGACGAGATTCGCGAAGCGCGACTTCGGGCGCGGTCTCCGGACTTGTGGGCACACCACCCAGCCGAGGTCGCGCACCGCCTCGCCGACCGGTCCGATAACATGCTGAAGCACGTTCACCTCGTGGTGGCCAACCACGGCACCTTCGAAGGTGTGGCCCCGGAAGAGGCCGTCGCGCTGGTGAAGGTCGTCGAGGCCGCTCTCGCGATAGAGTGACGGGGTGCGTCGCCTACTCCTCGTCCTCGCACTTCTGGTGGCGCCGGCCTGCAGCCAGCGCACGCTCGAAGCGCCGACGACTGACGCGGCCCCCTCTGCCACGAGCTCGAGCGCGCTCTGGCAGGCGACGGGTTCGGTCTCGGTGGCCCGCGCCGGCCACTCGGCCACGCTGCTCCCGGACGGCCGGCTCTTAGTCGCCGGAGGCCAGGACGGGGGCACGGCCCTGGCCGGCGCCGAGGTCTACACCCCGGCCACGGGAAAGTGGCTGGCGGTGCCGCCGCTCCCCGAGGCTCGCTACAATCACACCGCGACGCTGCTCAGGAACGGCAAGGTGCTGGTGGCCGGCGGGTGCAACGGCACCAACCCGGACGCGCTCTCGACGGCCTTCCTCTTCGACCCGGCGACGTCGGCCTGGACCGCGACCGGGCCCCTCACCGCCCCGCGCTACCTTCACACCGCCTCGCTGCTAGGCGACGGAGAGGTCCTGGTCGCGGGCGGCGTCTGCCCCGCATGCGGCACGGCCGAGACCTATGACCCTGCCAGCGAGACCTGGACCGCGACGGGCGCGATGGCGTTCGCGCACTCGGTCCACGCCGCGACGGTGTTGGGCAACGGCCAGGTGCTGGTCGCCGGTGGCACGGTCGCCTCGACCAACGCCGAACTCTTCGACCTGGGCAGCCGAAGCTGGACGGCCACCGGCCCGCTCTCGATTGGGCGCGACGGCCACACCCTGACCTTGCTGACCACCGGCAAGGTGCTGGCGGCGGGCGGAAACGCGAGCGCGGTCTCTGAGCTGTACGACGCCGCGCTCGGAACCTGGAGCGCCACCGGCCCCCTGGTCGGAGGCGCTCGGACGGGGCACACCGCCGCGCTGCTGCCGAGCGGGAAAGTCCTCGTCGCGGCGGGTCAGGTGGCGGGGGCCCCGAGCGCGACGGCCGAGCTGTACAACTCGACCCTCGGCACCTGGGCCGCCACGCCGGTGCCAGTCGGCGCGCAGGGCTACGCCACGGCGAGCGTGCTGCCCACAGGGCGAGTGCTGCTCGCGGGAGGCCAGCTCGCCGCCGGCCAGCTCTTCGACGATTGGGTGGAGAGCTGGACGCCCGCGGCGCCGATGCTGACCGCGCGACTGTCGTACACCGCCACGCTGCTGCCCAACGGCAAGGTGCTGGTGGTCGGCGGCCCTTTGGGGCCTCCGGACGCCGAGCTGTACAGCCCGGCCACCAACTCCTGGGCCACGGCGGGGACCATGAGCGGCTATCGCGAAGGCCAGTCCGCCACCCTGCTGTTCGACGGCCGGGTGCTGGTGGCCGGGGGCAACGGGGACAAGACCACCGAGCTCTACAATTCGGCCACCAACTCCTGGACCACCGGCCCCCCGATGAGCGTCCCACGGGAGTACGCGCTGGCGGTCCTGCTCCCCAGCGACAAAGTTCTCGTCATCGGAGGCGCCGACGGCAGCGGTTCGAACTCGTTCGCGACCGCCGAGCTCTTCGACCCCGCCAGCAATTCATGGAGTCCGGTCGCACCCATGGCGGCCAAGCGGGACACTCCCGTGGGCATGCTGCTGCCCAGCGGCAAAGTCCTCGCCACCGGCGCGCAAGCGGGCGGCGCAGCGGTTGAAGCCGAGCTGTACGACGTCGCCGCGAATTCCTGGACGCCGACGCCGCAGCTTCTCGCCCGGTGGTACGCCACGGCGACCCTGCTCCCGAACGGAACCGTCCTGGTCTCGGGCGGGAACATCGCCGCCACCGGGAAGAAGGTCGAGAGCTTCGACCCCGACGCCGGAACGTGGGTCTACGTCGCGCCCATGGCGAGCAACCGGTCCTGGCAACCGACCGTGGTCCTGCCCAGCGGGAGAATGCTCGCCATCGGAACCGCGAGCGCGGGGACCACCGAGAAGTACGACTGCCAGAGCAACGTCTGGACGGCGGTGCCCGCGACGACCGCTGCCGGCACGGGCAGCACCGCCACGCTGCTGCCGAACGGGAAGGTGCTGGCCACGGGCGGCCAGACCCCAACCTGGTTGGCCAACGCCGACCGCTATGACGAGGGGCGAGGCAACCAGCCAGGCTGGACTCCCACCCTCGCGGGGCCGCTGCAGAGCTCTCCCCCCGGAGCAACCCTCACCGTGTCGGGCACGCTGTTCACCGGCATCTCCGAGGGCTCGGACGGAACCCGCCAGGCCTCGGCCAGCAACTTTCCCCTGCTGGTGCTTCGGCGCCAGGGAAATGGGGCCGTCACGACGGCGCTGACCCTGAGCTGGACCTCGACCTCGGCGACGGTGCGACTGCCGCCCAGCCTCCAGTGCGGTTGGTTCTGGGCGAGCGTCGTCGTCAATGGGGTCAACAGCACGGCCCAGCCTGTTCTCGTCGATTGCGCACTCGATGCCGGAACCGGGACGGACGCGGGGACTGATGCCGGTCTCGACGCCGGGGGCGGTTCCGACGCGGGCGACGGTGGAGGTCTCGACGCTGGGGGCGGTTCCGACGCGGGCGACGGCGGTGGCCTCGACGCCGGAGGCGGTTCCGACGGGGGAGACGACGGTGGACTCGACGCTGGGGGCGGTTCAGATGCGGGGGACGGCGGAGGTCTCGACGCGGGGAGCGGCTCCGACGCGGGAGACGACGGCGGCCTCGACGCGGGGGCCGGTTCCGACGCGGGCGACGACGGTGGACTCGACGCTGGAAGCGGGTCCGACGCAGGCGACGACGGTGGCCTCGACGCCGGAGGAGGCGGGCCCGACGCGGGTGACGGTGGAGGCCTCGACGCTGGAGTCGACTCCGACGCGGGCGACGACGGCGGCCTCGATGGCGGCGGCTCCGACGCCGGAAGCGTTTCCGACGCCAGCGACGGCGGACCGGGCGCTGGCGCGGACGGCGGCTCCGATGCTGTGCCCGGCGGCTTGGGCGATGGCGGTCCCGATTCGAGCGCCTCCGCTTCCTACCGCGTCGGCTGCGGTTGCTCGTCGCCCAGTGGCGCCTGGTGGCTGCTGAGCCTGGCTCTCCTGCCCTGGGCTGCCCGCCGCCGGTCGTCTCGCGGCCTCTGAGAAGAAGCCGACGCGCTTCCCGCGCGGTACACGACACGTCGCCGATGCCGCTGCTAGGGTGGCCGCAATGAGATACCCGCCTCGCCTCGCCCACCTCGCGACCCGCGCAGTCGTGGTCGCCAAGCTCAACTCGGCCTACGCCGTCGCGAACCACCTCGACGACAACGAGGCGGCCCGCCGCCTCGACGTCGCCCTCTCGGGGGCTCTGCTCGACGAGTTGCTCGCCGCGGCTTGGCAGGAGATGACCGGCCAGGCCAAGCGCCTCGACGAAGCGGGCCTGCTCGAGAAGGTCGCGAGCACCCTGCACGACCGGCCCTCGCGACCTGGCCGCAAGGCGCCCGAGAGCCCCGCCTGGAACGCCTTCTTCCTCAAGGTCGACCTCGCCGCCGGAGTCGCCAGCGAGACCGCGCAGCGCATTCTCGACACCGACCAGGGGAAGAAGATTTCCGCCGAGGGCGTGACCGAGGCCGGCCGCTACCTGGCCGCCGAGCTCACCCGCGGGCGCTGACGCCGGGCGGGCGTGTGCCCAGCGCCGGCTCGAGCCAGCCGACCGCCTAGGCGCGCTTGCCGACGCGGAGCATAGTCGCGCGCCGCGCGGTCCTCTGAATGCTCCTTCGCCTCCGCTCGCTCATCGGTCCCCTCGCGCTCGCAGCCGGCCTCCTCGCCGCCGCGCGCGGCGTCGCCCAGGAAGCCTACGAAGGCGCGGTCCGGCACGCCGAAGTTCCCGACGCTTCGGTGCCGGTGATGACGCGGGGGCCCGAGCTGCTTCAGCCGGTCGAACCGGCGTTCCCCGACGGCGCGCGCGCGCTGGCCCTATCGGCCGACGTCACCCTGCGGCTGCTCGTCGGCACGGACGGACGGGTCGAGAAAGTCGACCTGGTGAAACCGGCCGGCCACGGCTTCGACGAGGCGGCCACGGCCGCCGCGCGCGGCTTCGTCTTCCGGCCGGCGGAAATCGACGGCAAGCCGGGCCCGGTGCAGGTTGAATTCACCCAGCACTTCACCTGGACGGCGCCCCCGCCGACGCTCGCGCCCGCCGCGCCGCCCATCGCCACCCTGGTCGGAACGGTGCTCGAGAAGGGCAACCGCCACCCGGTGCCGGGAGCCACCGTCCTCGTCGACGGTGGAACGCCGGCCGAGACCGACGCCGCCGGGGTGTTCACGGTCGTCACCCCACCGGGCAAGGTGGCGGTCTCGGTGCGCGACTCCTCGCACCAACCCTTCGAAGCGACCGAGACGCTCGCCGCGGGCGAACGGCTCGAGGTCCGCTACTACCTGACCCCCAAGGCGGTCGGGCTCTACGAGACCACGGTGCACGGCGAGCGCGAGCGCAAGGAAGTCAGCCGCCGCACCCTGCAACGCGAAGAGCTGGAGAAGGTCCCCGGCGCCTTCGGAGACCCGTTGCGCGTGTTGCAGAGCCTGCCCGGGGTGGCGCGGCCGTCCTTCGGTTCGGGGGTGTTGCTCGTGCGCGGCTCGTCGCCCAACGACACCGGCGTCTACTTCGACGGCATTCAGATTCCGCTCCTGTACCACTTCGGCGGCGGTCCCTCGGTGGTGAACCCCGAGCTGGTCGACCGCATCGACTTCTACCCCGGAGGCTTTGGGGCTGAGTACGGGCGCGCCATCGGCGGCGTCGTCGACGTCGGCCCGCGCACCGCGGCGGCGGACGGCCTGGTGCACGCCACCGCCAAAGCAGACTTCATCGACGCGGCGGCCTACGCCAGCGCCCAGCCCCTGCCGGGGCTGTCGATGAGCGTCTCGGGGCGCCGCTCGTACGTCGACGCGCTGTTGCCGCTGGTGCTGCGCGGCACCACCGTCATCTCGCCCGAGTACACCGACTACCAGGCCAAGGTGGACTACCGGCCGCCCGGCACGCGCCACTCGGTGGGGTTGTTCGCGTTCGGCTCAGAGGACACGCTCCACGCAGTCATCGGCCGCGGCTCGAGCACCAACATCGACATCAACACCGCCCAGGGCTTCTTCCGGGTCGAGGGCGCCTGGGGGTACGCGGGCGACCGCTTCACCCACAAGGCGCAGGTGTACGCCGGCCTGAATACCCAGAGCTTCGGGGTGGGCGAGCTGCGCGCCGACCAGCTCGACCGGGTGGGCGGCTTTCGCGAGAAGGCGCAGGTCGTGCTGAACGAGCACCTCACGGTCCGCGGCGGCGCCGACGTGCAGCTGACCCAGGCGCGGCTCACCTCGTTCTCGCCGGCCCCGCCCGACTACCGCGGCTTTCCCGGCGAGCAGGCCGACCCGACGCTGGTGTCCCAGGCAAGCCAGCACGACCTCTTCCCCTACGCCGAGTGGGCCGAGCTGCGGCTCACC
This sequence comes from Archangiaceae bacterium, assembly GCA_023248915.1. Classification (GTDB taxonomy): domain Bacteria; phylum Myxococcota; class Myxococcia; order Myxococcales; family Myxococcaceae; genus JAHFDQ01. Next base: position 23,730 of record JAHFDQ010000006.1, read on the forward strand.
GCCGGCCCGCTCAAGGTGATGCCGGGGCTGCGCGCCGAGCAGTACCGCGAGGTGGGCCGCTGGCGCACCGACTTCGACCCGCGCCTCATCGCCCGGCTCGAGCGCGGGCCCGAGGGCCACCGGTCGGAGCTGAAGGGCTCGGTCGGGCTGTACCACGAGAACCCGCCGCTGGGCCTGCTCGACGCCGAGCGCGGAAACCCCGACCTGCGCTTGCAGGCCGCGCTGCAGACGTCGCTCGGCTTCGAGCACGACTTCACCGACGTGCTCAGCCTGGACGTCACCGGCTTCTACAACCGGCGCTTCGACCTCGCCCAGCGGGTGAACGTCGTCACGGTGGCCGACGACGGCACCGTCAGCCGGAAGCTCGCCGACAACGTCGGCCTGGGCCGGGCCTACGGGCTCGAAGTCTTCATTCGCCGGCGCATCACCGAGCACTTCTTCGGCTGGCTGGCCTACACCCTGTCGTGGAGCGAAGAGCGGCGCCAGGGCGACGCGACCTACCACTGGGCCAGCTTCGACCAGCGGCACATCTTGAGCGCGGTGGCGCAGTACAAGCTCGGCAACGGCTGGGAATTCGGCGGCCGCTTCCAGCTCACCACCGGAGACCCCACCACTCCCATCGTCGGCTCGACCTTCGACGGCGACACCCTGGGCTACCGGCCCATCTCCGGCGCGGCGGGCAGCACCCGGCTGCCGACGTTTCACCAGCTCGACCTGCGCGTCGACCACACCTGGCTCTTCAACCGGTGGATGCTCGGCGTCTACCTCGACGTGCAGAACGTCTACAACCAGCCGAACCAGGAAGCGGTGCTGAACGACTACCGCTTCCGCACCCAGACGGTGGTCACCGGGCTGCCGCTGATTCCAGTGCTCGGGCTGAAGGGGTCCTACTGATGCGCCGCTCTGCCGCCATCGCCTTCGGGCTCGCCGCCGCCGCGGGGCTGTCCTGCTCGAACGGCGCGCAAGACACCGCCGACCGCGTGCACGACCTTCGGGTGCTGGCGTTCCGGGCTGACCCTCCCGACCAGGTGCTGCGCGCGTCCTTCCAGCCCGACGGAGGCATGAAGACTGCTCGCCTGCCCCCGGACGGCGGCGCCGCTCTGGACGGAGGGCTGGGCCCTGCCCTCGCCATCACCCCCATCACCGTGACCGCGCTGGTGGCCGACCCGGCCGGCGCCGGCCGCGACATTCACTGCCGCTGGACGACGTGCGCCCAGACCGACGGAACCACCGGGCGGTGCGAAGACGCCTCGCCGATGTTCGCGGTGCTCGGAGTGGCCGACGTGGTGGCGGGCGTAGACGGCGCCGAGCCGGCCGTCACCTTCACGCCCGACACGGCGATGCTGTTCGCGCTGCAGCAGGTAGACCCGTACCGGGGCCTGCGCGGGCTGTGGCACCTGGTGCAGCTCGAGGTCACCGCCGGCGACGAGAACGTCGTGGCGCAAAAGCGCGCCGTCGTCACCCTGTCGGTCGACGAAGTGCCTCCCCCGCCCAACCGCAACCCGGTGCTCGACACCCTGCGCTTCGACGACGAGGACTGGGCGCCGGACGCCGAGGTCACCTTCGCCTCGGCCGTGCGGAGCCGGACCGGCTTTGGCCCGCTCTCGGGGACGGCGCCCGCGCCGGCGAACAAGGTCGAACCCATTCCCGACCCGGCGCTCGCCGAGGACTACACGGTGACCACCTTCGATGGGCAGACGAAGAGCCTGCACGAAGCCTGGCGCTACAACTTCTTCACCACCCAGGGAAGCTTCAGCCGTGCCAGCACCGGGGCGACCAGCCCGCTCGACACGACGCCTCCGCTCGACACCCGCTGGCAGGCGCTCGCCCCAGAAGACGGAGGGTTGGCCACCGTGTGGGTCGTCGTCCGCGACGGCCGCGGGGGAGAGAGCTGGCTGGTGCGCCACGCCCAGGCACCCGAAGTCGCTCTGCCGCGCCCGGGCCGGTGAACTCTGGCGGGCGGCGGGCGTTGCGTCAGCGCCGCGCTGAATCCACCAGCTCTCGAAGCCGCGCGTGCCCGTCCCTGAAGACGGGCCAGCCGTCGCCGACCAGCACGGCGTCGATTCGGGTGTAGCGAAGCAGGCCCACCACCGACTCGAGCGCCCGGCGGGCGTCTTTCAGCTTGGCGTCGGGGAGCAGGTTGAGGCTGCCTCCCCGCTGGCCCCGGATGAGGTCCCCCGTCACGAGCGTCGTCTCTTCGAGCAGGAGCGCCAATTCCCCCGGCGTCTTCGAGCCCTGCATCTCGAACGCGACCAGGCCGGGAACGAGCGCGTCGCCCTCGGCCAGCCACCGGTCGCACCGGATGGGGAAGCCCGCCTGTTCCGCGGCGGGTCCGGCGACCTCGGCTTCCAGCGAGGCGGCGAGCTCGGCCGCGGCGCGCACGTGCTCCGAGTTGGTGAGGACAATCCACGACGCCCCGCCCAATTCCTCGAGGTGGCGCCGGTCGTGCGGGGACGGAGAGAGCGGGTCGAAGAGGATGTTCCCGCCGGGGCGCCGCCACAGCACGCTGTTGAAGTCGAGGTTGCGGGCCTCGTCGAAGCTGGACCAGCCGAACAGGTCTGGGCGGTGGAGCGACTTCATGTGGGAATCGGTAAGCGGCTGCCGCGCCGCGCGCAAGTGCATCGGCGTGGAAGTACCCACCTACTGCACGCGACCCGAGCGGAGTCGTCCACTGTCGCGGTTCCGCGACCCTTCAGGACAGCACGACTCAACCCGTCGAGCGGATGCTTCAGGAAAGCGCCTGGCTCCATTCGCGCGCGCTTTCCAGCCAGGCGAGCAGTCCGCGGTCAACCCGGAAGGCGACAGTCACTGGAACCACAGCGCCGGCGCTGCGCCAGCGCAACGAGGCCCAAGAGGCCCCAGACGCCGAAGCCGGCTCCACCGGACGACTGGCAGTCGCAACCGAGCGAGTAACTCTTCTCCGGAGTCAGCACGACGTTGAAGCCGTTGCTGGCGACGTCCGCCATGCCCGCCGAGGAAGCCCGTAGCGTGTAGCCGGTGCCCTCCCGGTTGAGGGACAAGTCCGCGAAGGTGGCCACGCCGTCCACCGTGGCAGCCATGCTGGTGCCGGACAGGATTGCCAACCCTGGGTTGTCCTGGAGCGCGAGGACGATGGTGGCCGAAGCCCCAGGCACCGCGTTGCCCAAAGCGTCCTCAGCCGCCACCTTCACCGCGGGCGTCAGCGCCGTGGCCAACTCTCCATTCGCCGGCTGGACGACGAAGGCCAGCTTCGACACCGCCCCCGCCGTGATGTCGAAGGCGGCGCTGGTAGCCGTCCCCAGCCCAATGGCCGAAGCCGACAAGGTATAGCCCACCCCCGCCTTGTCGAGGGACAAGTCGGCAAACGAAGCCACCCCGTTGACGGCCGACACCGCCCCGCTACCTCCCAGCAGGGCGCCGCCCGGATTGGCCAGAATGACGACGGCAATACTCGCCGTGGACGAAGCCAGCGTGTTGCCGGCCGAGTCCTGCACCGCCACCGTCACGGCAGGAGTCAGCGTGCCGCCCGCGACGGCGGTGACGGGGTTGACGACGAAGGCCAACTGCGCCGCCGTACCCGCGACAATGTCAAACGCCGCGCTGGCAGCCCCGGTAAGCCCCGCGGAAGACGCCGTGAGGGTGTACCCGACTCCCGGCCGGTTGACGGACAACCCGCTGAAGGCCCCGACTCCTCCTACCGCCCCGGCCGTGGAGACACCACCCAGCACGCCTCCGCCAGGGTTGTTGCCCAGCGCCAGCGCAATGCTGGCCGTCGAAGACGGGACAGGGTTGCCCTGCGCGTCCAACACCTGCACCGAAGTGGCCAGCGCCGCCCCTGCGGTGGCACTCAACGGCTGCACCACGAAGGTCAGCCTCGCCGCCACCCCCGCGGTGACGTCAAACGTCGCGCTGGTTTCCGCCGGCAGCACCCCCGAAGTCGCCACCAGCGTGTAACCCACCCCCACCTTGTCCAGGGAGAGGCCGGTAAACGTCGCCACGCCGCCTACCGCATTCGCCACGCCCACCCCGCCCAACACGCTGCCGCCAGGGTTGTTGCCAAACGCCAAGGCAACGCTGGCCGTCGAAGACGTGTCGGTATTCCCAAACGCGTCCTGCACCGCCACCTGCACGTCGGGAGACACCAAGCCTCCCGCGGCAATACCCGACGGCTGGACGACGAAAGCCAATTTCGCCACCGCCGCGACGCTGACGTCGAACGGCGCGCTGGTGGCGGCGACAAGCACACCCGAAGAGGCCACCAGGGTGTAGCCGACGCCCACCTTGTCCACTGACAAGTCCGAGAAGGAAGCGACTCCTCCCGCCGCGGCCACCGGGCTGGTGCCGGAAAGCGCACCTCCTCCCGGGTTGATGCCCAGCGCCACCGAGATGCTGTCAGCGGACGACGGAAGCGCATTTCCCAGGGCGTCCAGCACCGCCACCTGCACCGAAGGAGACAGCGCCACGCCCGCCAGCGCACTCGACGGCTGCACCAGGAAGGCAAGTTGTGCCGCCGCCCCCGCCGTTATGTCGAAAGCCGCGCTGGTGGCTCCAGCCAGTCCGCCGGAAGAGGCCGTCAGGGTGTAGCCGACTCCCACCTTGTCCACCGACAAGTCCAAGAAGCCAGCGACACCTCCCGCCGCATTCCGAGGGTTGGTGCCGGAAAGCACTCCAGCGCCGGGGTTGTTACCGAGGGCCACCGCAATGCCGGCAGTCGAGCTACCCACCAGGTTGCCAAAGGCGTCCTCCACCACCACAGAGGGAGTAATGACAGCCCCCGCAGCGGCACTCGCCGGCTGAACCAGGAAGGCCAATTGCACGGGCGCTCCCGCCGAAATGTCGAAGGCAGCGCTGGTCACCCCTGCAAGCCCAGCCGACGAAGCCACCAGCGTGTAGGCGACGCCCACCTTGTTCAGGGACAGGTTGCCAAACGCCGCCACGCCACCCGACGCAGCCAGAGAGGCAGTCCCCGACAGCACCCCGCCGCCGGGGTTGGCGCCGAGCGCCAAGCCAATGCTGGCGGCGGAAGCGGTGACGGTATTTCCGAAGGCGTCCTGCACCTCAACCGAGGGCGTAATGGCCGCGCCTGCCGAGGTGCTCGTCGGCTGCACCGTGAAGGCCAGCTTCGCCGGCGCCGCCACGGAAATGTCGAAGGCGCCACTGGTAGCTCCAGTTAGTCCGGCCGAGGAGGCCAGCAGGGTGTAGCCGGCGCCCGCCCTGTCGACGGACAGCCCGCTGAAAGTGGCAGCGCCGCCGACTGCGTTGAAGGCGCTTGTCCCCGACAGAGCCCCGCCCCCAGGGTTGTTTCCGAAGGCCAGGGCAACACTCACCGCGGAGGACGCCAGGGCGTTTCCAAAGGCGTCCTGCACCGTCACCACCACCGCGGGAGAAATACCCACTCCCGCCGCCGAGGAAGTCGGCTGCACCGTGAAGGCCAGCTTCGTCGCCACCCCTGTCGCGATGTCGAAGGCGACACTGGTGGCCCCGGTAAGCCCCGCAGAGGAAACCACCAGCGTGTACCCCGTCCCCACCTTGTCGACGGACAGGCCGGGGAAGGTAGCGACTCCGGCGACGGCATTCAGCGTCGCCGTCCCGGACAAGACGCCTCCGCCCGGGTTGGCGCCAATGGCCAGGGCCACACTCGCCGTCGACGAGGCGTCGGTGTTGCCCAAGGCGTCCTGCACCGCCACCGCCACGGACGGCGAGAGCGGCGCCCCCGCCGAAGCCCCCGCCGGCTGCACCGTGAAGGCCAGCTTCGCCGGAGCCCCTACCGTCACGTTGAAGGCGACGCTGGTAGCCCCCGTCAGCGCGCCGGATGAAGCGGTGAGGGTGTAACCAACGCCCGACTTGTCGATGGAGAGGTTGCCGAAGGTGGCGACGCCGGCGACGGCAGCCTTCGGGTTGGTGCCGGAGAGGGTGCCTCCGCCGGGGTTGGTGCCAATGGCCAGGGTAATGCTGGCCGCGGAAGAGGTAACCGTGTTGCCCAGCGCGTCCCGCACCGTCACCTGCACGGCCGGGGCAATGGAGGCCCCCGCCATGGTGTTGGGCGGCTGCGCCGTAAACACCAACTGTGCCGCCATTCCCGCCGTCACATTGAACGCCGCGCTGGACGCGCCGGTGAGTCCAGTCCCCGACGCCACCAGGGTGTAGCCCACTCCCGTCTTGTCGATGGAGAGGTTGGCGAAAGCCGCCACCCCCGAGGTTGCCGCCACCGGGTTGGTGCCGGAGAGAGTGCCTCCACTCGGGTTGGTGCCGATGGCAATGGTGACGCTGGCGGCGGAGGACGGCACCGTGTTGCCCAGCGAGTCTTGCACCACCACCGTCGGAGTAATGGCCGCGGCAGCCGTCGTACTCGCCGGCTGCACCGTGAAGGCCAGCTTCGTCGCCGCCCCGGCCGTCACGTCGAAAGCGACGCTGGTGGCCCCCGTCAGCACCCCCGACGAAGCCGTGAGGGTGTAACCCACGCCCGTCTTGTTAATAGACAGGTTGGCGAAGGAAGCGACGCCGGAGACAGCACTCTTCGGGTTGGTGCCGGAGAGGGTGCCTCCACCCGGGTTGGTGCCAATGGCAATGGTGATGCTGGCGGCGGAAGCCGTCACCGTGTTGCCCAGGGCGTCCTGTACCGTCACCGTCGGAGTAATGGCCGCGCCGGCCGTGGTGGTGCCTGGCTGGACGGCGAAGGCCAGCTTCGCCGCCGCGCCCGGCACAATGTTGAAGGCCACGCTGGTGGCGCTGGTGAGGCCGGCCGCGGTAGCGGTGAGGGTGTAGCCGACGCCCGTCTTGTCGATGGAGAGGTTCGCGAAGGCCGCCACGCCCGCCACGGCACTCTTCGGGTTGGTGCCGGAGAGAGTGCCTCCGCCGGGGTTGGTGCCAATGGCCATGAGAATGCTGGCCGTCGAGGAGGTAATGACGTTGCCCAGGGCGTCCTCAACCGCCACGGAGGGCGTAATAGAGACGCCCGCCGCCGCACTCGCCGGCTGGACGGTGAAGGCCAGCTTCGTCCCGGCCCCGGTAATAATGTCGAAGCCAATGCTTGTGGCGCCGGTGAGGCCGCCGGAGGCCGCCGTCAGGGTGTAGGCAGTCCCCGACTTGTCGATGGAGAGGTTGGCGAAGCTGGCGACGCCGGCCACTGCACTCACCGTCGCCGTCCCGGAAAGAGTGCCCAGCCCCGGGTTGTTGCCAATAGCCACGGTGACGTTTGCAGACGACGAGGTGACGGTGTTACCCAGGGCGTCCTGTACCGCCACCAGCACTGCGGGAGACATGGAGGCGCCAGCCGTGGTGTTGGTGGGCGGCGCCGTAAAGGCCACCTTCGTCGCCGCCCCCGGCACTATGTCGAAGCTGATGCTGGTAGTGTCGGTGAGGACGCCCGAAGACGCCGTCAGGGTGTAGCCGACTCCCGCCTTGTCTATTGCGAGGTTGCTGAAGGTGGCCAGGCCCGAAACGGCGCTCTTCGGGTTGGTGCCCGAGAGAGTGCCCGCCCCCGGGTTGGTGCCAATGGCGAGGGTAATGCTGGCCGACGAAGACGTCACCGTGTTGCCGAAGGCGTCCTGCACCGCCACCACCACTGCCGGGCTAATGCTGGCGCCGGCCACGGTGGTGGCTGGCTCTACGGTGAAGCCCAACTTGGCCGCGGCGCCTCCCGTAATGATGAAGGTGGTGCTGGTGGCGGGGGTGAGGCCTCCCGCCGAGGCAATGAGGGTGTAGCCGACTCCCACCTTGTCCACCGACAGCGTGGCGAAGGTGGCGACTCCGTTGACGGCGCTCACCGTCACCGTGCCGCCGAGGGTGCCGCTGCCCGGGTTGGTGCCAATGGCGAGGGTAATGCTGGCGGAAGAGCCGGCGACTACGTTGCCGAAGGTGTCCTGCACTTCCGCTACCACCGCCGGGGCAAGGGTGGCACCCGCACCAGCGCTGGTGGGCTGAACGGTGAAGGCCACCTTGGAGGCCGCCAGCACCGTAATGTCGAAGGTGGCGGAGGTAGCCCCGGTGAGGCCCGAAGCAGCGGCCGTGAGGGTGTACCCGGTGCCCGTCTTGTCGATGGACAAGTCGGCGTAGGAAGCCACTCCGGCGACGGCGCTCTTCGGGTTGGTGCCGGACAGCACTCCGGCGCCCGGGTTGGCGCCAATAGCAATGGTTATTGAGGGCGTGGCGGTGGGCACCGTGTTGCCATAGGCGTCCTGTACCGTCACCGTCGGGGTAATGGCCCCTCCCGCCGTGGTGCCCAGGGGCTGCACCGTGAAGGCCAACTTTGTGGCAACTCCGGGGTTGATGTTGAAGGGATTGGAGGTGGCCGACGTGAGGCCGGCAGCCGTCGCCGTCAGGGTGTAGCCGACTCCCACCTTGTCGATGGAGAGGTTGGCGAAGGCTGCTATGCCCGAGACGGCGCTCTTCGGGTTGGTGCCGGAGAGAGTGCCGCTGCCCGGATTGGTGCCGATGGCGATGGTGATGCTGGCAACCGAAGACGTCACCGTGTTGCCGAGGGCGTCCTGTACCGTCACGGTAGGCGTCACTGCCGCGCTGGCGGTGGTGGTAGCCGGCTGGGTGGTGAAGGCCAGCTTGTTGCCCGTCCCCGGCACAATGTCGAAGGTGCCGCTGGTGGCGCTGGTGAGGCCTCCGGAGGAGACGACGAGGGTGTAGCCGACTCCCGTCTTGTCTATTGAGAGGTTGCTGAAGGTGGCGACTCCCGCCACGGCGCTAACGGGAGACGTCCCGGAGAGGGTGCCGGTGCCCGGGTTGGTGCCAATGGCCACGGCAATGCTGGCGGTGGACGACGTCACCGTGTTTCCTAGCGCGTCCTCAACCGTCACCACGACGGCCGGGGCGACCGAGGCGCCGGCGACAGTGGTGGAGGGGGCGGTGGTGAAGGCCAGTTTGTTGGCGGCGCCGACACCGATGTTGAAGCTCCCGCTGGTAGCGGATGCGAGGCCGGGAGACGAGGCCGTCAGGGTGTAGCCGACTCCCGTCTTGTCTATTGAGAGGTTGGAGAACGTGGCGACGCCCGCGCTGGCGTCGAAGGGGTTGGTGCCAGACAGAGCGCCGGTGCCCGGGTTGGTGGCAATGGCCAGGGTAATGGTGGCCGTCGAGGACGGAATGGTGTTGCCCAGGGCGTCCTCAACCGTCACTTCGACGGCCGGAGCTATTGAGGCGCCCGCCGTCGCATTGGAGGGGTTGCCGGTGAAGGCGAGCT
>JAHFDQ010000141.1 GCA_023248915.1 Archangiaceae bacterium
TGAGCGTCGCCGCCCTGGGGCCCGTGCCGTTCGGCGAACTCTTCGCCCTGGACGAGGTCGAGGGGGCCGATCTCGCGGCGCTGCCCGCCGACCTCGGGCCGACAGGGCCCCGGCCCTCGTTCTCTGGAGCCGGGGTCCCCGCCGGAGGCGAATGGACGAACGGCGTCGAGACCGTACCCGGGCCGGACACCGAGCGCGGGCTGGGCGTCGCGAGCCCCGAGACGCTGCCGGCAGGCTTGCAGGTGGCCGGAGAGTGGCACGCTCCGCCCGGCGCGGCGCCGGCCCGGAAGGCAGACGGGCATCGCGGGCCGGCCGGGTGGGGCCGGCGCGCGCTGAAGCGGGTTCGGGCAATGGCCGACCTTCCGGGCGAGGCGGACCGGTCGGCGACGGTGCAGGAAACCCGAGCCGTGGCGGCCGACACCCGGGAAGTTCCGGCCCAGTCCATTCCCGCCACCTTCGTCGACAAGCCGCGCGAACCGGGCGACGCGCCCCGTCCGGACAGCGTTGGGCAAGTTCCGGTCCCTCGGCGTCGGCCGCGGACCTTCGCCATCGCGGTGGTGGCCGGCGCCGCGGCCGCGGCGCTGGTAGTCCTGGTGATCGCCGCGCGGGGGCCGTCGGCTCGGAAAGGGCAGGCGTCGCCTCGCGCGGCCATGGGGTACCTGACTATCCAGACCGACCTGCCGGCGGTCGTCACCATCGACGGGCGCTGGGCGGGCCAGGGCACGCCGCTCTTGAAGTTCCCAGTCGCCCCTGGCACGGTCCGGATCGAGCTGGTGGCTCCGTCGACCGGCGAACGCCGCGAGTTCAGCCTGACCGTCGAGCCGGGCCAGACGGTCAAGGTCGACGAGCGCTTCGGGCGACCCCGCCCCCCTCGTTGAGCTAAAAGCCTGCGTATGGAGCGAACCCGGGTCTTCGTCGTCGAGGACCAGCCCAGCCTGTTGAAGTCGCTGGTGCGGTCGCTCGGCGCCTTCCCCGAGCTGGAGATCGCCGGCACCTCGCAGGACGGAGAAGAGGCGGTGCGCGAAGTGCTGCGCGTCCAGCCCCAGCTCGTGCTGCTCGACCTCGAGCTGCCGGGGAAGAACGGCATCGCCGTCACCCGCGAGGTCAAGCAGCGCGCGCCCGAGCTCGAGGTGCTCATCCTCACCTCGTTCGACGACGAGCAGAAGGTGTACGAGGCGATTCAGGCCGGGGCCTCGGGGTACCTGGTGAAGCGGGTCGGGCCCGAGAAGATTCGCTCGGCCATCCGCGAGGTGATGGAAGGCGGGACGGTGATCGAAGCCGTCATCGCCAAGCGCTTCTGGAACTACTTCCAGTCGGTGAAGGCAAGCCCGGCCGAGCCGGCGGCCCCTGCCTGGGGGTTGAGCGAGACCGAGCTCGACGTCCTTCGCTACGTGGCGAAGGGTTTGTCGAACGCGGAAGTGGGGCAGGTGATGACGCTGGAGCGCCGAACGGTGCGCACGCACCTGTCGCACATCTACCGGAAGATGGGCGTCAACTCGCACGTCGACGCGGTGGTGCTGGCACTCCGGTCGGGGCTGGTGGACCTGTGAGGGCAGGACTGGCGGCGCTAGGTCTGGCGCTGGCCGGGTGCGCCACTCGCCCAGTTTCGTTCGACCCGAGCGGAGTCGAGGGCCCCTCGACTTCGCTTCGCCACGCTCGGGGTGAACGGAATTGGCCCGTGTTCCACCGGAAGCTGACAGCAAGCGACGGCACGGCGCTGGCCCTGTACCGGTGGGTGCCCGCCGGGGGTGGAAGCGCCCATCCCCCCCTTCTGCTCGTCCCCGAGCTCGGCTTCGGCCGCGAGACGTTCGACTTCGGCGACGGCGGCCTGGCGGCGTACCTCGTCGAGCGCGGGCGTGAGGTCTATGTGATCGAGCTGCGCGGTCAGGGCCAGAGCGCGGCCCCTCCGGGCTGGCGGCTGCGCGACCTGGTCGAGCGCGATCTTCCGGAGGCGGTGGCCGCCATACGGGCGTCGCGGCCGGGCCCCATCGATCTGGTGGCCCACGGCTACTCGGGCACGCTGGCGCTGGCGGCGGCGGTGCGCGAGCTCGACGGCGCGGTCGGCCGGGTGATCGCCCTGTCCACGCCGGCGGTGCCCGAAGTCCCCAACTCCACGGCCGAGGCGTTCCTCGCCGGGGGCGGCAAGCTCGCGTCGCTGGCGGGCGACCCGGCCGGAGCGAGGGCGTTCGACCTGCTCTTCGCCCGGGGCGCGAACATCGCTCCTCCGCGCCACGCTCTCTTGAGGTCGACCGCGGTGAGCGACCTGTCGCCGGCGGCGGCTGCCGACCTGCTCGGCTGGATGCGGACGGGCGACCTGGCCCTGGCCGACGCTTCGACCGTGCAGGCCCGCCTCGCCCGCTACACCCGGCCGACGCTCCTCGTCCTGCCGATCGGCGACGCCTTCGCCCACCCCGAGCACGCCTCCGCGCTGCGCGACCTGTCGCGTGCGCCCATCGTCCCGCTCCTTCTCAACCGGCGCGACTGGATGGCCGAGGACTACACCCACCTGTCGATGCTCGCCGGTTCCGGAGCGCCAGCCGATGTCTTCGCCCCGGCGCTGGCGTTTCTAGACGGCAAGGCGCCGGTCGCCGGCGGCGGCGCGGGGGCCTCGCGATGACACGCGCCTTCCTCGCCGCGTGCGCTCTGGCGGGCATTTCGGCCTGCTCGAGCAGCTACTCCGACCCGCTCCCTGCGCAGGCGGTCAGGCACCGGGTCAAGACGGCGGACGGGTGGGACCTGTCGCTGGTGAAATACCCGCCCGTGGGAACCACGCGCGGCCGCCCGGTTCTGTTGTGCCACGGAGTCGGCGCCAACGACCGCAGCATGGACCTGGACGATCGCCACAGCCTGGCGCGCTGGTTCGCCGCGCACGGCCGCGAGACCTGGACGATGTCGTTGAGGGCCACCGGCGACTCCGACCGGCCTGACCCGAAGGCGGGGCGTCCGAGCGGCTACGACTTCGACACGCTCTGGCGCCAGGACGTCGCCGCGGCAGTCGCGTACGTGCGCGCGCAGACAGGCGGCGGCCCCATCGACTACGTCGGCCACAGCATGGGCGGCATGCTGATCTACGCCTACCTGTCGCAGGGCGGGCAGGGGTTGGGCGCGGTGGCGACGCTCGGTTCTCCCACGCGGCTCGACTGGGGCGGCGCCATCGAACCGTTGGTCGAGGGGGTGGGCGAGGTGGCGGTCAACGGCCGCTGGCTGTTGCCCTTGGCGCTCTCGTCGCACCTGTCCGCGGGCCTGCAGGCGACGCTCGAGGACGGGCCGATTCAGCTCATCTTCTACAACCCGAAGAACGTCGAACCGGCCACCTGGGCCCGGCTGGCGGCCATCGGCACGGCGGACATCTCGGGGGCGGTGGCGTTGCAGTTGCTGGGCCTGATGCGGACGGGGGCCTTCGGTTCGGCCGACGGCACGCTCGACTACCGCAAGGACTTGGGCAAAGTCCGCACGCCGGTGCTGGTGGTCGCCGCCAAGCTCGACCGCATCGCCGTCACCCCGGCGGTGAAGGACGGCTTCCGGGCGCTCGGAGGCGAGAAGGAATGGTTCCTCGCGGGACAGGAGTCCGGCGCCGAGGCCGACTACGGCCACCTCGATCTGGTGGTTGGAGAACGCGCCTCGACCGAGATCTTTCCGCGCCTGCTCGATTTCTTCGACCGGCACGCCGGTTCCGGTGGCTTGCCTCGACCCTGACAGCTACAACCCGGCCCGTGAATCGACGGAAGACGAGCTCCGTGGCGCACCGCGACGCTCTCGCAGCGCTCGGCCGCGTCGAGGAATTCACCCTCGCCAACGGGCTGAAGGTGCGCCTGGCTCGGTCGGCGGGAGTACCTACCGTCAGCACCTACACTTTTTTCCGGGTCGGGTCGCGCAACGAACGGCCGGGCATCACCGGCATCAGCCACCTCTTCGAGCACATGATGTTCAACGGCGCCAAGCGGTACGGGCCGGGAGAGTTCGACCGCGCGCTGGAAGCCGCGGGCGGTTCGTCGAACGCGTACACGACGAATGACTTGACCGTCTATTACGAGGACTTCGTGTCCGACGCGCTCGAGAGGGTGTTCGACCTCGAGTCCGACCGCATGCGGTCGCTGGCGATCGGCGAAAAGATGCTCGCCAGCGAACGCCAGGTGGTGATCGAAGAACGCCGGGTGCGGGTCGACAACGAGATCGCCGGCCTGCTCGACGAAGAGCTGAGCGCGCTCGTCTGGAAGGCCCACCCCTACCGTTGGCCGGTGATCGGCTGGCAGAAGGACATCGAGAACATCAAGTCGTCCGACTGCCGGGACTACTTCCGCACCTACTACGCGCCCAACAACGCGTCCCTCTACGTGGTGGGAGACTTCGACCCGAAGGCCGCCCGCGCCCTCATCCGGAAGTATTACGGCACCATCCCGCGCGGCCCGCCGGCGCCGGCGGTGCTCGATGCCGAACCCGAGCAGCGGGGTGAACGCCGCGCCCAGGTGCGGCACCCGGCCCAGGCCCCGTCCTTGATGATCGCCTACCGCGCGCCGCCGGCGAAGGACGCCGAGACGCTGGTGCTCGACGTGCTGCAGTACGTGCTGTCGGTCGGCCACTCGAGCCGGCTGATGCGCGAGCTGGTCTACGGGAAGGAACTGGCAGTCTCGGTGTCGGTCGACTGGTCGTGGCGCATCGACCCCGGGCAACTGGTCGTCTACCTCGAGCTGAAGCCGAGCTCGAAGCCGGCCGAGGTCGAGGCCGCGCTCTACCGCGAGCTCGAACGGGTGGCGGCCGAGGGGATCACCGAGGGCGAGCTTCAGAAGGCCAAGAACAACCTCCGTGCCCACCTCCTCCGCGAGCTGGCGACGCACAGCGGCCGGGCGAACGCCTTCGGCACCTACGAGGCGCTCCTGGGTTCTTGGCGCGAAGGGCTGGCGCTTCCGGCCCGGTACGAGGCGATCACCCGCGAGCAGGTGAAGGCCGCCGCCGCGCGAACCTTCTCCGGCGACCGCCGGTCGGTGGCCACCCTGATTCCCGAGACGGCGCCTTGAGCCCGCGACGCGTGCCGGCCGCATCGAAGGCGGGGCCGAGGCCGATGAAGCTGCCCGCGCGCCAGCGCTTCACCACCTCGACCGGCCTCGAGGTGATCGCCGCCCGGCGCGGCCCGCTGCCGCTGGTGTCGCTGCGCCTGGTGATTCGCGCCGGCGGAGCCTTCGACCCGCCCGGCCGCTTCGGCCTCGCCGACTTCACCGCGCGCCTGTTGCGGCGGGGCACGAAGACGCGCACCGCCAAGGAGATCGACGAGGCGGTCGAATTCGTGGGCGGCAGCCTCGCGACCGCGGCGTACGAGGACTACCTGACGGTGAGCGTGTCGGCTCCGTCCGACTACCTGGCCGAGATGCTCGAGGTGATGGCCCAGTTGGTTCGCGAGCCTTCATTCCCGAAAGCCGAGGTGGCGTCCGCGAAGACGCGGGTGCTGGCGCAGATCGCCAACGAGCTCGACGACCCGTCGTCGCTGGCCGAACGCGCCTTCGTCTCGGCCTTCTGGGGCGCGCACCCGTACGGGCACGAGTTGGTGGGGCGGGCGCGTGACGTGCGCCGCTTCACCCGGGCCGATCTGGTGGCCTTCCACCGCGAGAGGGTGGGCCCCCGGGTGTCCACGCTGGTGGTGGTGGGCGACGTCGAGCCGCGAACCGTCTTCGCCGCCACCGAGCGCGCCTTCCGAGGCTGGAAGGGCGGCCCCGCCACCGCCCCGGTCGTGCTGCCGTTCGGCCGCCCCGCGTCGGAAGGCCAGGTGGTGGTGGTGGACAAGCCCGAGCAGACGCAGACGCAGGTGCGCATCGGCGCTCGCGGCGTGCGGCGCGGCCACCCCGACTACTTCCCCATCGTCGCCTTCAACACCGCGCTGGGCGGCAGCTTCACGTCGCGGCTGGTGCGCGAGGTGCGGGTGAAGAGGGGCCTGTCGTACGGCATCGGAAGCCACTTCGACGCCTTGGCCTCGGGCGGCGCCTACTCGGTCTCGACCTTCACCAAGACCGAAAACACGAGGAAGATTCTCGACGTCGCGCTCGCCGAGCTCGCCAAGATGCGGGCCTCGGGCCCGACGGCCGCCGAGCTGGCCACGGCGAAGAGCTACGTCAACGGCCTGTACCCGGCGCGGGTGGAAACGAACGAGGGGCTCTCGCACGCGCTGGCCGAGCTTTCCGTCTACCAGCTGGCGCCCGACTTCATCGAGACCTTCCGCGAGCGGCTGGGCGCGGTGACCCGGGCCGAAGCCGCGGCGGCCGCCGCCGTCCGGCTCGAGATCGACCGGCCGCTCATCGTGCTGGTGGGCAACGCGGCCCAGGTAAAGCCGCTGGCCAAGGGGCTGGGAACGTTGACCGTGAAGACGGTGGCGGACCTCGAGTGACGGCGGTGCCCGTGCTGTTCCAGGGCGAGGGCTATCTCGCCGTGGCCAAGCCGGCCGGGCTGTTGGTGATTCCCGGGCGGGGCGAGGGCGAGCAACCGTCGCTTCGGCAGCGGCTCGAGACCGAGCTCGGCCGGAAGGTGTACGTCGTGCACCGGCTCGACCGCGACACGTCGGGGGTGGTGCTGTTCGCGCTCGATGCCAACGTACACCGCACCCTCTCGATGGCCTTCGAGCACGGGCGGATCGAAAAGCGGTACCTGGCGCTGGTGGCCGGGGAACTGGTCGAGCCGCTCGAGATCACCCGGGCGCTCGCGCCGGCGCGAAGGGGCCGCATGCGCGTGGCACGGCCTGGCGAACCCGGCAAGGCGGCCCACACCCTGGTTCGCCCGATCGAGGTGCTGGGAACCGCGACGCTGGTCGAGGCCACGCCGCTCACCGGGCGCACCCATCAGATCAGGGTGCACCTGGCCCACGCCGGCCACCCGCTGCTGTTCGATCACCAGTACGGCCGCGGCGAGCCGTGGACGGAAGAAGCGCTGGGCGGGCAGGGGCCCTCGGTGGTGCTCGCCCGGACTCCGCTACACGCGACCCGGTTGGCCGTGCCGGCGCTCGAGGGCCTGACACCCCGAGTTCTCGAGGCGCCCATGCCGGACGACCTCGAGCGCGCTCTGGTGGTCCTGCGCGCGGCCAACGCCCCGTCCCGGGAATGACGAATACTGGGCGAAGGCCGGGGCCTGCCCTCAGTTCACGTTGAACGCGTTCGACGCGCCCGTGTTCAGCGCCAGGTCGGTCACCGTCAGGATGACCTGCTGATTGTTGACTCCCGTGATGTTGACCTGCTCTTGGCGGACTCCTGCGACAAAGTTTCCGCTGATTCGCGGATACACCTGCCCGCGGTTGGTCGCCAGCGAGACGGTGCCCCCGAACTGGCTGCCGTTCGCCCCGAGCGCCCGCAGCGTCACCATGAACGGGACGCCCCGCCTCTGCGCCGGAATCGAGTCGATGGCGTAGGCGGACGGCCAGAGGCCGGGGTTGACGGTGAAGCCTCCCGCCGCTACCGCCTGCCGACCGTCCGAGAGCCTCGCCACCACGTCGTAGCTGCCGGGGGCGAACACCGACGGCACGGCGATCGGCAGTTGACCGTCGCTGGTGTACTCGGTGCCGCCCATCTGAATTCCCCCGATGGACAGGGTGAGGTCCGGCACCACCGTCGCCTGGCGGTAGCGGTAGCTCACGTTGAACGGCAGCACCGCGTCGAGCGTGACGGTGACGAAGGCGGCGTCGCTGGCCCTCATCTCGGACGGCACCACCGAGACGATGCGCGGGTCGGGCAGCGTCGCCGGCCCGCAGCCGACGAGCGCAACCACCGCGAGAAAGGAAGCGCGCCTCATGGCAGCCGGCCCCTCGCGCCGGCAGAGAGCCCCAAGCCTCCTCCGTCCGCGTCGAGATGAGCGGTGCGCATGGAGGAAAGGGTACCACGCGCTTCGGCCACCACCTCGATGGGCCCCAGCCGGTAGCCGACCTGCAGCGCCGCGTACCCTTCCGCCGCGATCGCCGACTCGGCGAAGGCAGTTCCGAAGGCCGGGGCGATGCTGTGCCGGAAGGGCACCAGCCCGCCTCCCACCCGGCCGTACACGGCCGCCGCGCCGTGCTGGTACGCCCGCACCCGGAGCGCGACGCCGATCGGCACCGCCAGCAACGCCGAGTCGAGCTTCCCCAGCGTCGTGACTACCGAGAGGCCCGACCGGCGAGCTCCGACATTGGCTTCCAGCGCCAGCCGGTCGCCAATGACCGGGTGGAGCGGGGGCACCTCGACGGCCGCGGTCGCGCCCAGCGTCCACCCGGTGTTGGCGCCGCCGGCGTAGAACCCGCCGGCGAAAGCCCCCAGCTCGGGCCGGGCGTCGCGGGGGGCCGCGGGCGGAGGGGGTTCGGCGGGCTTCTCGATGTCGGCCCGCGCCGCGGCCGTCCCTCCGCCTTCCCCGGGCGCGGTCAGCTTCACCGCCACCTCGGCCGAACCTTCCGCGGGGACGATATGGAACACCGCCGGCGCGCCCGCGGCCGAGACGAGCTCGGCCCGGGCCCCGTCGAGCTCGAGCACGAGCTTCGACGCTTCCTGGTCCGGCCCGTGCGCCACCACCAGCCAGCCGCCCGTCTTCGCGGAAACCGTTTCGGGGCTGAAGGCCGCGGACACCGGCGAAGCGCGGGGCACTGCGAGCGGCACCTCTCGCCGCGTCGACTTTCGCTTCGTCTCGGCCACCACGATCGCGGTGGTGGTTCCCGGAGGCACCTCGATGGGGACGGTCACCTTGCCCCGGGCGTCGGCCTTCTCTGGGCCGAAGACAGATTGCTCGACCTCGACCCGCACCGTCGCGCCGGGTTCGGTGGTGGCCTGGAGGTCCGTCCGGCCGTGGAGCCGAATTTGCGCCGACGCGACCTCGGGGACCGCCCCGGTCTCGAGCCAGAACAGCAGCACCGCACGCTGGGGGAACCTGCTCGCGGGCGGGGTGTAGCGGAAGCGGTGCTCCTGCCCCGACGTGCCCGTGGGCTCGAGACTTCCCACGCTGGCCAGCGCGCGAAGCTCATGCGCGGGGTCGGCGGCGACTTTGACCTCGGCCGTGCCGCCCCGGCCCAACACCAGCTCGGCCGGCGCGACCGAGACGACGGTCGGCGCCGCCGCCGCGACGGTTCCCGAGAGGCTGAGCATCAGGCCGAGGCAGCGTCCCACGGGAAGCCTCGTCAGGAAGGCGCCGGGTCTCCACCCTGGGCAGGGCCGCCGGGCGGGGAAGCCGGCGAGCGGGCCTCGCGCGGGCCGGCCGGTGCACCCAAGCCAACCTCCATGTCCTGTTCAGCCGCTTCCAGCGGATCTCCGCCGCCAGCTTCGGCGGTTTCGGCGCGGACGGCAGCAGGGTGGTAGGCCGGCCGGGCAGCCCCTTCGACCCGGCCGTGGACGAGCGTCTTCTGCTCGGCCTTGAAGACGACGTCGACCTTCTCGCCGCGGGCCACCGTCACCAGCCCGAGCCCGAACGTCGGATGGCTGATCAGCTCATCGACGGCGTAGGTGTCCTTCGGGCTGTAGGGCCGGGCCTTGGCGACGTCCTTGCCGGCGAGCTGCTCTTCGAAGCCCCGCACCACCCGCTCGGCCCGGGGCACGCGCGGGGACGAGGGGGCTCGGGTTCGCGCGCCCGGCTCGGACCGGTAGGCGTGGTCGCCGCCGCAGGTGTTGCACCGCACCCGCGCCACCTTCGACCCCACCATCGCGAGTATGGTGTGGGCCAGCGTCATCTTGCACCGGGTACAGAACGCGTCCACCTCACCGCCGACCTTGTGCGCTGCCACCGACGCCTCCCTGGCCTGAGCCTTGAAGGGAAGTAAGCACAACTTGACTCGACCCACAGGGAAAAGTACTCGACCCCGAAGGTCGCGGCCCGCCAGCCGCGCTCGCGCCGCCTCGATGCGGCAATTCGAAGACGCCATGCCGCCAGCCAGAGACCGCCGCCGCGCGCTCGACCACACCGTCCGGCCCACGCGCGCGGAGGTAGACCTGGCGGCCCTGCGGTCCAACCTGGCCGCGGCGAGGGCGCTGGCGGGCAAAGCCGAGGTGCTGGCGGTCGTCAAAGCCAACGGCTACGGCCACGGGGCGGTGCCGGTGGCGCGCGAGCTCGAGAAGGCGGGCGTGACGATGCTCGGCGTGGCCCTGGTCGAAGAGGGGCTCGAGCTTCGCAACGCCGGGGTGAAGGCTCCCGTCCTCGTGCTGGGCGGTTCCTACGAGGGCGGCTACGAGCTGATGGTCGCCTACGGCCTGGTGCCATCGGTGTTCCGCCCCGAGCACGTCGAGAAGCTGGCGCACGCTGCCGCGGCGCAGGGCAAGGGCGAGGTGGTCGCCCACCTGAAGGTGGACACCGGCATGGGCCGCATCGGAGTGGCCCTCGACGAGCTCGACGAGTTCTTGGACCGGGCGAGGGCCTACCCCAACGTGCGCCTCGACGGCCTGCTCTCGCACTTCGCCTCGGCCGACTTGACCGACGCGGGCGCGGCCGAAGCTCCTCGGGGTGGCGGGCGCTTCACCCGCGAGCAGGTGGCGAGGTTTCGCGAGGCGCTCGGTCGGGTTCGCGCCCGCGGGCTGAACCCGCGCTGGCGGCACCTGTCCAACTCGGCCGGAGTGCTCGACGTGCCCGAGGTGCGCGACGGGCTCGAGCTCAACCTGGTTCGGCCCGGCATCATGCTGTACGGGCTGCCTCCGGCCGGCTGGTTGGCCGACCGCGCCCGGCTGCGCCCGGTGCTGTCGTGGAAGACGGGCGTCACCCACCTGAAGACGGTACCGAAGGGCACGCCGGTGTCCTACGGGGGTACCTGGGTGGCGCCGCGCGAGTCGATCATCGCCACGCTGCCGATTGGCTACGCCGACGGCTACAGCCGCGCCTACTCGAACCGGGCTCCGGTGCTCGTCAGGGGGCAGCGCGCGCGCATCACGGGCCGCGTCTGCATGGACATGTGCATGGTGGACGTCACCGACGTGCCCGGAGTTCAGGTGGGCGACGAGGCGGTGCTCCTCGGCGAGCAGGGGGCCGAGCGCATCGGCGCCGAAGAGCTCGCGGCCCTGGCCTCGACCATCCACTACGAAGTGCTGTGCGGCGTCGGCGCGCGGGTGCCGCGGGTGACGCGAGACTCTTAGGCCGCGGGACAGGCCCGTCGTAGAGTGGACCGCGCCGATGGCCGAAGAAGCCAAAGACGCGCCCGCGCCGTCCGAACCCAACGCGCTCGTGCAGGCGATCGAGGGGCTGGGCCGTGCGGTGTCCACCTCGATCGCCAACCTGGGCGGCCTGGCGACCCTCGGCATGCAGGTCGCCCGCTGGACGGTCCGGCCGCCGTACCGGTTGGCCAACTTCTTCGCCCAGCTCGACTTCGTCGGGGTGGGGTCGATCTTCATCGTCTGCCTGACGGGCACCTTCAGCGGCATGGTGTTCGCGCTCCAGTCGGCGCGCGCCTTCGAGATGTTCGACGCCCAGAGCCTGGTGGGGCCGACGGTGGCGCTCACCGTCACCCGCGAGCTGTCGCCGGTCTTCTCGTCCTTGATGGTGACGATGCGCGCCGGCAGCGCCATGTGCACCGAGCTGGGCACGATGAGGGTCACCGAGCAGATCGACGCGCTCGAGACGATGGCGGTCAATCCGGTGCAGTACCTGCTCGTGCCGCGGGTGCTGTCGGGG
>JAHFDQ010000527.1 GCA_023248915.1 Archangiaceae bacterium
CATCGTCCGAGAGCAGCCGGTCGAAGAAGTACTGCTCGGGGTTGGCGGCGAAGTCGGTGGCGTCGCGGCTGATGAAGCGCTCGTGCACCGTCTCGCGCTCTGAGCCCTCGGTGACCGCCCGTTCCTTCACCTTGCGGCGGTAGCGGTTGATGAAGGTGTTGGTGAGTATTTTGAACAGCCAGGCCTTGATGTTGGTGCCCCGCTCGAACTTGTCGAAGAAGCGGTAGGCCCGCATGCAGGTGTCCTGCACCAGGTCTTCGGCGTCGCGCTCGTTCTTGGTCAGCCTCAACGCCGCCGAATACAGGGGGTTCAGGTGGGCGAGCGCGAGCTCTTCGAACTCTTCCTTGGTGCGGTGGTCGCGGCGAAATTCCAGCATTCGTGTGTCCCGGTCCCTAGCCTAATCCTATTGACGCCCCCGCCTCCACGCGCCCGACCCCCGCAGGACTGCCAGACAACCGAGCGGGCACCTTATTCCCGGGGTGGGTGCTAGGAAGCCCGAAATGGCGCCCTTGCCCAAGCTGCTGTTCGCCGACCCGAGGGGCGAGGTCCTCGAGCACCCGACGCTGTTGGCGACCGCCCGGTCCGGCGAGCACCTGGGCCCGCCGGTGGGCATTCCCATCCCGCTCCCGACCCACGCCCAGCTCGTGCGCATGCCGGGTCGGGCGCCGGTCGGGTTAGACCCCTCGACCGGTCGCCTGGTACTGGTCGACGAGGTGGTGCTGGGCCGCCGGAACATCGAAGCCCAGGCGGTCGGAGCGGTGCTGCCCCCGGGCTTCACCCGCACCCTGCTGCCGGGGGAAGTCCTGCGCGGGGGGCCGGCGCTGCCCCAGTGGGCCTACACCGCGGCCGGCTGGTCGCGGAAGGGGCCCGTCGTCTGGGCGCGGCGAACCGACCGGCGCAACCACTGGAGTCCGGCGCGGTTCTCGACTCCCGACCTGAAGCGCCGGGTGGAGGCGGCCCGGCGGCGGTTTCCCGGCAACCGCGTCATCGAGCAGTTGACGAAATGCGCCCTGGTCTATCGGTGCTTCACGTCGCAGAACGTCTTCTACCGGCGCGACGAGGGGGCGCTGCCCGCGTCGGTGGCGTGCAACGCCGCCTGCGTCGGCTGCATCTCCGAGCAGCCCGAGGACGGCCCTCCCGCGTCCCACGCGCGCATCGACCAGGGCCCCTCGGCCGAAGAGATGGCCGACGTCGGAGCCCACCACCTCGCCACGTCCGGCGGGCGCACGATGGTCTCCTTCGGCCAGGGGTGCGAGGGCGAACCGCTCACCCGGTACAAGGCGATCGCCGACGCCATCCGGCTGATGCGCGGGCGGACGCGGCGCGGGTCGGTCAACCTCAACACCAACGCGAGCCTGCCCCACGGCCTGGCGGCGCTGCTGGACGCCGGCCTCGACGCAGTGCGGGTGTCGCTGAACTCGGCCTGCGCCGACCTCTACGCGGCCTATTACCGGCCGGTCCGGTACGGGCTGGCCGAGGTCGAGGCGTCGCTCGACCTGGCCCGGCGCGCCGGCGCGTACGTCGCGCTGAACCTGCTCGTCTTCCCCGGGGTGACGGACCGTTCGGGGGAAGTCGACGCCCTGGTCCGCCTGGTGAAGCGCCACCGGGTCCACCAGGTGCAGGCGCGCTCCTTGTGCATCGACCCGGCGACGTACCTCGAGGTCGCCCGGGGCCGTGGGGCGGGGGGCGAGGCGCTGGGAGTGGCCGCGCTGCTCGCGGCGCTTCGGCGGGCCCAGCCCGGGCTCGTCATCGGCAACTTCGCCCGCGCGCTCGGCGAGCGAGGCGCTTGACTTGGCGGGCGAGTCTGGCGACAAAGCCCCCATGGCCCAGTCCCCGTACGACAGGCTTCCGCCCTGCTGTCAGAAGATTCTGATCGCCCTCGACCGAGAGCACCGAACCGGCGCCCGAAACTGCGAGAACGGCCACTTGGTGTCGCTCGAGTACGCCGACCGAATGCAGAAGCAGCCGCCGGCCAAGCCGGGCCCCGCGCCGGGACACTGAGAAACCCGCAAAAGAAAACGGGACTTCGGCCAAAGGGGGAAAGCCGAAGTCCCGCTCGGAACCGGACCAATTCCGGTTCCTATGACTTTGTGGCCCGTGGAGTCGGGCGCGATGGCGACGTTCTTTTCAAGGTTCGAGCCAGCCCGCGAAACTCGGCCGAGAAGTACAACCCATCTGAATTACTGGGAGAGGTGTGGGCTGGACCGGCCCCGACGAGCGTAAACGAGATGTACATGCGCCACCGAGTTCCAGGCGCCTGTCGACGTCCAGAGCCGCATGTCGACGCAAATATCTGTATTCGCTGACGAAAAACGGTCCCGCTGGAGCTGTCCTGAGATTGGACGGGCAGCGGGGCGCACCGCCGCCGATGTCGGCCAGGTTACGGGAGCAGCTTGCCGAGCACCTTCGACAGCACCGCGTCTTTGGTGACGTAGCCGTCGGCGCCCGCGTCGCGGCAAATTCGCTGAAGCTCGTCGGCGTTCTCGCTCGAGCAGAGCAGCACCTTGATGCCGGCGAAGAGGGCGTTGCTCTTGATGAAGCGGCAGAACTGCTCGCCGTTGACGTTGGGCATGCGGACGTCGAGCAGCACCAGATCGGGGCGCGTCTGCTTCTTCAGGATGATCTTCGTGGCCTTGTCCGCGGTGTCGGCGGTCGACACCTCGAAGCCCTTCGCGGTCAGCTCGTGGCGCAGCAGGTCGGCGGTCATCTCGCTGTCGTCGACCACCAGCACGCGCTTCTTTCGGGGCGCCGGCGCGCTGAGCAGGCGTTTGACCTCGGCGACCGAGCCCTCGAGGCCGCGTGACTTCGACACGTAGCCGTTGGCGCCCGAGTCGCGGGCCTTCTTGGCCAACTCGGCGTCGGGGAGGTCGGAGTAGAGGATCAGCTTGGCGTCCAGCTTTCGCTGTTCTCGAAGGAATTCGACGACGTCGTCCCCGTACATCTCTGGCATGTTGACGTCGACCAGCACCAGGTCCCACTTGGCCTCGGACAGCCTGGCGTCGAGCGACGCCAAGTCGGTGGCGCTGGCCGCGTCGTACCCGGCCGCCAGCAACCCTTGCTGGAGCAGCTCGACCGCCATCGGGCTGTCGTCAATGACCAAGATCCGGGCCGCCATCGCGCCACAATCTAACCCGGAGCGCGGCGGCGAGTGCGCCGAATCGTTTTGCACAGTTCTTGACCGCTCTCGCCTTCGGTTTCGATACTGTCGCCTCTTTGACGCCTACCCCCCTCCAGCGCGCGCTCGCCGCCGCCCCCGACAAGCCGCCGCCCGGCCAGGCCAAGCCCGAGCGCGAGTTCTTCGCGTTCCGGGTGGGCGACCTGTCGCTGGGAGTCCCTTCCGAGAACGTGCGCGAGGTGGCGCGGCTCGGGCCGGTGACACCGCTGCCCCGGACGCCGTCCTTCCTGCTCGGCGTCTTCGCCCACCGCGGAGAGGTGCTGCCGGTGGTCGACCTGTTGCGGTTTCTCGGCAAGGGCGAGTCGCGGGTCAGCGACCGTTCCCGGCTCTTCGTGGCGGTGTCGGGGAATTACGGCGCGGCGGTGCTGACCGACACGGTGATCGGCCTTCGGCGCTTTCCGCTGTCCGAGGTGCTGGCGCCGCCGGTGGGCGCGGAGAGCGGCGTCGAGCACCTGCTCGGCGTCGTCCACGTCGCGGCGGGCGGCACCATTACCCTGGTCGACCTGCCGAAGGTGCTCGTCTCGGCCCGGCAGAAGCTGGTGAAGCGGTGACCGCCTCGTCGTACACGCGCAGCGAGATCGAGCTTCTGGTGTTCGAGCTCGGCGGTGCCGTCTTCGGCGCCGACGCGTCGCAGGTTCTTCGCATCGACCGCCCGGTGGAAGGGGCGGGGCCCGCACAGGCGCCGGGGCCGCTCGGGGTCGCCACCCAGGGCAGCCGGGCGCTGGTGTTCAAGACCGAAGGGGGCTACGGCCAGCTCCGGGTCGACGGGGTGCGCGGCGTGCGTCAGGTGGCAGTCGACTCGTTGCGGCGCCTGCCCCAGGCCGCGACCGCGCAGCCCTATGCGATTGGCGTGTGGTTGGACGGCGACCGGCCCGTCCTGCTCATAGATCTCGTCGAAATGGTCCGGCACCAAGGAAGGCAGTGACTGATGGCTACTGAAGCGCAGAACGAGAAGACCGGTACCCGGCGCAGGCAGCCGGCGGTGAAGAAGGAAGTGAAGATGGCCCCGATCACCGACGCCTTGACGGCGGCCTTGTCGGGCGACCTGTCGGTGCGAGTGGCGACCACCGGCCTGACGGGCG
>JAHFDQ010000142.1 GCA_023248915.1 Archangiaceae bacterium
TTGTTGGTGGTCCAGATGCGGCGTAGGGTGTTGGCGCCCGTGGTGTTCAAGTAAATCCCGTTCGCGCCGTTGTCGTTCGCGGTGATGTCGAGAAATGTGTTCGAGTCGGTCAGCCAGTTTCCGTAGACGCCGTCGGCGACGCTGTTGGTCGCGACGACGTTGGAGAAGAGGTTGTAGGTGCTGGAGTACTCGAGGTAGACGCCCACCTTGTTGTCATTCGCGGAAAGTCCGATCAGCGAGTTGTAGCGCGCGCCGTTCAGGTGGAACCCGGCGATGACAGACGCGGTGCCGGCCTTGAATCCGCTCGCCGACGCGGTCGCGACCGAGGTGTAGGTCTCTCCGTTCAGGTTGAGCCCGTAGCCGTTGATGTTGCCCGTGCACGCCACGGCGTTGAACTGGGTGACGGAGTTGCTCGCGCCGTCTTCCAGGTCGAGGCCCGAGTTGCTGGACGTCGACACGCCCTTGCCCGACACGAGGTCTAGCCCGTGGAACCTCGAGAAGGTGTTTCCGACCGAGAGGACGACGGCGTCGGTCTTCCCGGTGCCGGTGCTACCGTCGAACGAGCCCTCGACCCAGAGGAACTTCTGCGACCCGGCCGCGACCAGGCAGATGCTGTCGGGCGCGGCGACTTCGCCAGTGCTGCCCTGGTTGCAATTTTGGGTGGCCCCGGACGCGAGGCTCAACGTCGCGCCCGTGAACGTGACGAGGGCGAGCCGATCGAGGTTGAGGTTGTAGCCGCGGGTCGCCCGCGACGTGGCGAGGGTGAACACCGTCCCTGACGCGAAGACCGCGTCGTTGCCGCCGTTGTTGACGCCGTCCAGCGGCAGCACTGGGGCGGCGCTGTTGTCGGGCAGCGGGACGACCGGGTTCGTCCACCAGGGACTCGCGAGGCTCGCGCCCGACCAGGTCCCCGTCAGGACGACAGCTTCGCTCTTCCAGCCAGAGGCGTTGACCAAGTCTTTGAGGCCGCGGCCAGTCTGAAGTCCCGTGGTGTAGAAGGTCGCGACGCCTGCTTCCAATCGGCAGGCCCAGTCGAAGGCGCCCAGCACGTCGGCGAGGGCCAACCCCGTGCAGGAGTACACTCCCGGCAGGGGAACCTTCCGAAGCTCTCCGCCGTGCAGGCAGGCCGTCGCCCCGAGCTCGGTGCCGGCGCAGGCGGTGTCGGTGGCGCCAAAGGCGTCAGCCCCGTCGTTCTTGACGTAGTCCATCCACTGGGCGCCGTTGACGGGGTACGCGGGCCCGACCGTCAGAAGGCCGGCGTCCCCTCCCACAACGCCCGAATCGACTCCGCCGTCGCTTCCGGGAGTGCCCGAATCCACTCCTCCGTCGCCTCCGGCGTCTGCGGCAGATCCCGCGTCAGATCCGCCGTCGCCGGGTGGCGTCCCCGAATCCGCGCCTCCGTCGGTCCCGCCGTCGCCGGGCGGTGTCCCCGAGTCCGCGCCCGCGTCGGTCCCGCCGTCGTCGAAGGGCGTTCCCGAGTCCACGCCCCCGTCCGACCCGCCGTCGTCGGACGGCGTTCCCGAGTCCACGCCCGCGTCGGCCCCTCCTCCGTCGCCGAGTGGCGTGCCCGCGTCCGAGCCGGCATCCAGTCCGCCGTCGTCGGAGAGCGGGCCGCCATCGTCGCTCGGAGCGCTCGCGTCCGAGGCGCAGGCCGCGCCGCTGCACATGGGTTCGGGTGGGCGCCCGCAGTCGCAGCCGACCCGAAACGCCTGGGTCGCCAACAGCGGCCAGACGGCGGCGAAGAGGACCGATTGACCTCTGAGCAAGGCCCCAGCGTACCACCCGGTGCGGGGGCCCTCGAAAACAGGCCCGGCGCGGCTTTCGGACCTGTCGATGCGGCGCGTCAACCCCACCTTGAGCTACAGTGCCGGGCCTCGCTGCCACCCCCGAAGGCTGAACGAGGGCGCCATGACCATCAAGATTCAGCGCGGCAGGCAGTTCGCGGCCGGCGACCCGTCCGTCACCGTCTTCGACGACAAGGGCAAGGCCGGCACCTACCTCTCCAAGGCTTCCGACAAGCTCGTTGCGCAGGGCATCTCGGTCACCGTGAACAGCGGCCGCGACGGGCTCACCCTCGCCACCGCCGACGACTGGAAGAAGTTTCTCACCAAGAACTGCGCCACCCAGCAGCAGACCGCCGCCTTCTCGCGCAAGTTCGGCATCACCTTCAGCGACTTCGCCAACGCCATCGACGACGCCGCCGCCAGCGACGACAACGGCCTCAACCTCGACCTGCGCCCCACCAGCGACCTGGCGAAGGCGCTCAGTCTCGACGCCGTCGACGGCGACTACGGCGCCAAGCTCGCCAAGGACGCCATCGTCAACCTCACCGGCCCGAACAACGCCACCGGCACCGCGCAGGCCGTCGGCGTGCCCACCATCACCCGGAACATCCTCGCCACGCCCATCGCCGCCGACTGGGAACGCGACCGCACCGAGATGGAGAACTGGGGCGACTTCAAGACGGGCGACGGGGCGGCCGGTAAGTTCAAGGAGAACACGGGCCCCGCGCCGTACACGAAGCTGACCGGCCCGAAGTGGAATGACCCGGCGGCGATGGGCCTGGTCAACGAGTTCGCGCTGCCGCTGCACCTCGAGGTCAAGGGTACCAACCCCGACGGCTCGACGAAGTTTCAGGACGGCTACGAGATGTTCCGCGACACCTACTTCGAGGACCGCGGCGGGGCCATCGGCAAGGCCGGCGCCTCGGTGCGCGCTCGGGTGCGCTTCGACAACAACCCGCCCTTCGCGGTCAATCGCGTGCTCGTCCAGGCCAAGGAAGCGCGCACCGTCAGCGGCACCGACTCGCAGGTGCACAAGTTCGAGAAGCGCTGGGAAGGCAGCTTCACCGACGAGAACGCCGCCAAGGACATTCTCGTCAACGGCAAGGAGAAGGACGGCACCCCCCTGGCGTTGACGGCCAAGCTGTTCAAGCTGGCCCAAGACCGCGGCGCGCTCGGGGCCGAAGGCGTGCTGCAGCTCGACGAGAAGTACACCGTGCTGCAGAAGCGCCGCCGCACCCACCTGCAGCTCGACTCGGTCAGCGAGGTGCAGGGCCGCCGCGCCGGCCTGAAGACCGAGATGGACGCGCTGACCGCGGCGAACGCGCCGGTGTCCCCGGCGATGACCGCCTACGCCGCCAAGCTGGACGAGCAGGTGAAGTTCCTCACCGACGCCGGCGCGCTGCTGCAGAAGTACGGCCAGTGGATGCCGTCGGGCGAGTGCTTCATCGTGAGCGCCGACCGCTACAACGTCTACGACGCGACCGCGCGCCGCGGCAACCCGCCCACCGACATCGACGACGAAGCAGGCCGCATCGGCAAGGGCCCGCTGCACGTCGAGGCCGAGTGGGACTCGGCGTCGTCCGACCCGTTCGAGAAGGCGGTCGTCGAAATCGACAAGCGCCTGGCCGCCGGCCCCGACGCCGCGGCGACGGCGACGCTCGAGGCCGACCGGAAGTCGGTCGAGGACATGCGGCTGATGTTCCGCAGAGACGTGGGCAAGACGGTCGAGGTGGTCAAGAGGCAACTGCTCGCCGCCGGGCTGGTCGAGGACACCGCGAAGAAGTCGAAGGAAGAGCGCGCCTCGGACCTCGCCGGCTCGAAGAATCGCCCCGTCTTCTGGATGTGAGGAGCACCGCATGGCCTCGAGGATTTCCGGCGGGTGGATTCACGGCGTCACGCCGCGCCGGGCCGATGCCGATGGCGCGAGGCCAGCGCGCTTCGACGTCGCGGAGCGCACCCAGACCGACGTGAAGGAAGCTTCCGACGTGGTGGCGCTGCCCGGCGGGCGCTTTCTCGTGGTGGGAGACCGGTCTCGCAAGGTGGCGGTGGTGTCGGCCGACGGCTCGGTGAAGAAGGTCGAGCTGCCCGGGCTCGGAGACGGGCCCAGCCAGTTCGAGGGCCTGGCCTACGACCCGGTGCGCAAGCACCTGCTCGTCTCGCGCGAGGAGAGCCGCGAAATTCTACGGTACGAGTGGAACCCGGCGAAGAAGGGCGACAAGCCGAAGCTCGAGAAGCGGTTCGACGTGTCCCACCTCGACGGGCCGAGCAACAAGGGCGTCGAGGGGCTGGCGTACCTCTCGGGCAGCCAGTCTCCCACCGGCCGCCCGCAGCTCCTCGGGGTCAAGGAAGGCCACCCGCGCGAGCTGGTGCTCTTCAACGACGGGGGCGGCGGCCGTCCGATGCCGGTAAGGCTCGACCCGGCGGTGAAAGAGCTCTGCAAGGACTTCTCGGCGGTGGCCGTCGACCCGAAGACCGGAAATGTGTACATCGCCTCGGACGAGTCGTCAGATGTGGTGCAGCTTCGGCTGGTGCGCGACGGCGACCAGGTGCGGGGGCGGCTGGTGCAGGCGATTCCGCTGCGCGGCAAGCACGGCGAGCCGCTCGCGCGCGTCGAGGGCATCAGCTTCAACGAGAAGGGCGACCTCTTCGTGTTGACCGAGAGTGACGGAGTGCTGCGCCGGCTCGCGCGCAGGTAGCCCTACCGGAGATTCCATGACTGCTCGCGCAATTGCCTTCCTGGTCCTGCTCTCGGGGTGCGCCGACAAGGGCAGCAAGCTCACCGATGAGCAGGTGGTGAAGTACATCGCTGCCTACAAGAACCTGAAGGCCGCCGGGCCCGAGCTGGCCGACCAGGCGCGCAAGGGGGCGGGCCTGGTGGGGAAGGCCGGCGTCGACGAGGCCGTGACGAAGGCAGGGTTCACCTCGTACGCCGAGTTCGTGAAGGTGAACGCGAAGGTCGCGTGGGCCTTCAGCAACGGTCAGGCGACGGCGTTCATGGACGACACCGCGACGAAGGTCAGCGACGGCGAGAAGCAGTTGCAGGCGGCGATCGCCGACCCCAACACTCCCGAAGCGGCGAAAGGAGAGCTTCGCCAGGCGCTGACCCGGATGCGGGCCGACTACGCGAAGAACAAAGGTTACGCCGATGTGGCGATGAGTGTGTCCGACAAGCTGACGGACAAGGAAGACGTCGCGACCGTGATGAGGCACAAGGCCGAGCTCGAAGCGGCCTTTCAGGGGCGCTGAGCGGGTCTTCGGACCCGCGAGATCGGCTTGCGGCGAATGTAGGCCCGGTCTTACTTCTCGAAACCGTGCTCTCCTCGCGCTCGAGGGCCTCATCGTCTTTCGGCCGGCCGTTCACCGAATCCGGACGTCCCTCGAACAGCTCAGAATCGCGAAGGAGGCCGCCGAGGAGTTGGCGCTCTACGACGGGCTCACCGGCATTCCGAATCGGCGGCATTTCGACCACGAGTTCGACCGCGAATTCCGCCGGTCGGCTCGGGTGGGTCAGCCGATCGCCGCCATCATGCTCGACCTGGACAACTTCAAGCCCCTCAACGACACCGAGGGGCACGACGCGGGCGACGCGTGCCTGGCGAGAGTGGCCATCGCCCTGTCCGAACAGATGCGCCGCCCCGGAGACATCGTCGCGCGGTACGGCGGCGACGAGTTCGTCGTGTGTCTCCCCGACACCGACCTCTCGGGGGCCACGAAGGTCGCGGCAAGACTCTGTCAGGCGGTCGAAAGTCTCGGAATTGGTGTCGGCGAAGCTTCCGAAACCGCATACCGGGTCGGCGCGACGGTCGGAGTCGCTTCCGAAGTCCCGACGGCCGAGAGCGGCGACCCAGTTACTCTACTCAAGACGGCCGACCGCGCCCTCTACCAGAACAAGGTTAAGAAGGTCAGACCCGGCGTGCTCGGGCTGGCCTGAGTCCGCAGGCGAGGGTGCTACTCGCCCAGCTCTATCTTCTCGCTCACGTCGTCGTCGGTGAGCACCGGGTCGGGCAGGGTGTCGAGCGTCGGCCTGAGCAGGTTGAAGGCCACCGGGACGTAGAGCGCGACTTCAGGGCCCAATTCGGCGGCGTAGTCGGTCGTCACCTGCTTCAACCGGTCGTCGGCGCAGGCAAACGAGCCCCCGGCGTCGGCGGCCCAAACCTCCTGCCCGTCCGTGCAGCGCAACAGCCGCGCCTTCACCTTCGCCTCGACGCCCTCGCCCACTCGGGTCACCTCGGGCTCGAGCCAAAGCACGCCTTCGGCTCCGTCGCCGCACAGCGCCGCGGGCTGGAAGGGCTCGGCCTGCGACACCTGCCGCTTCACCAGGAAGTTGCGCTTTTGATTCACGTACCGGCGCGCCACCAGCGAGAAGAGCTCGCCGGCCTTGGCCTGGCCGTCGGGCAGGGGCTGCGTCACCACCACCAGCCGCTTCGTTTTCAACTTGTCCACCGCGTCGTAGTCGGCGCGCAACCGGTGCATCTTCACCGTCGCGCAGCCCGACACGGCCGCCGCCACCAGCAGGCAGGCCCGAAGCCGCCTCACGCCGCGCTCCGCTTCTCGGGCGCCGCCTCTCCTGCGCCCGCCGCCCGGGTGCGCTGGTCGTGCATGAGTTGCAGCACCGCCGCCAGCACCGTGAACGACACGAGCAGCGTCGTGGTGAGCCCCAGGCAGGCCACGTAGCCCATCGACTTCAGCCCGTTGTGGCTGGCGGCGAAGAGCGACCCGAAGCCGGCGATGGCGGTCAGCGTGGATGAGGCGACCGCCGCGCCCACCGACCGCAACGCCACCACGGGCGAGGTGCCTTCCAGGAAGCGGTGCAAGAGGTACAGGCCGTGCGACACCCCGAAGCCCAGCAGAATGGGCATCATGATGATGTTCATGAAGTTCAGCCGGTGGTCGGTGACCGACATCGCCCCCAGCATCATCACCAGGCCGACGCCCAGCGGGATGACGGACGCCAGCGCCAGCTTCGGCGACCGGAAGTCGAGGAAGTGCATCAGCAGAATCCAGATGGTCGCCAGCACCACCGTCAGCTTGCCGTCCCAGAGCACGATGCGCGCCAGCTTGGCGAAGAGAATCGGCAGGCCCGACGCGTGGTACACGTGGCCGCTCTTGGTCACGATGTTGGTGGTCTGGTCGGCGAACTCGAGCATCTTCTTGCCGTCCCACAGGTCCACCCCCGGGTAGATGAACGTCAGGTAGCCGTGGTTCTCGGGCCGGGTGGTGGGCAGGTGGCGGAACATCGACGCGTAGATGTCGGGCACCTCGTGCACGCCGAACGGCTTGGCGTTCAAGATGCGGAAGAAGCGCGTCGCGTTCTCTTGCAGCTCGGGCGGTAAGGAAGCGACGTCGATGTCCTTCAATTCGTCGCGCCACTCGGCCAGCACCTTGGTGTTGGCCGCGGCAGTCTCGGCCGGGGGCACGAACGAGTAGATGGACACCACCTGGTCCATCGCCGCGTACTTCTTCGGGTGCTCGGTCAGCTCGTCGAACACCTCGCGCGCCTCTTCCAGCGTCTGGGTGTAGACGGCCACCGGGTCGGCCGAGATTTGAAACCGCTCGCGCACCTCGTCCTGCAAGCGGACCGACCGGTGGTTCGCCGGCATCAGCGCGCGGGTGTTGTAGTCGAAGCGCACGCCGCCCCGCAGGCGGTCCCACAGCGACGCGTTCTTCGGCAGCGGGAAGTCCTGCCAGGGAATGGCGAAGGCGCACAGTGCCAGCACCACCGTCACGCAGATGGTGAGCACCAGCGCCGGGCGCGGCACCCGGAAGTCGCCGCCGTGCTTGGCGGTGCCGAGCGGCGTCATGGTGCCGATGAGCCGCTTGGGCAGGTCGGGCCAGCGCCGGCCGAGCAGCGCCAGGATGGCGGGGCTCCACGAGAACAGGGTGAAGCCGATGATGAGGGTGCCGAACCCGGCCAGAAAGCCGAACTGCGAGAAGCCGCGCAACTCCGACACCATCAGGACGAAGAACGAGCCGCCGGTGACGATGGCCGCGATGAGCGCCGGCCTGCCGGCGTTGACGATGGCGTCGTGAATCGCCTGGTCGTACGTCTTGCCGAGCCCCAGCTCGATGCGCGTGCGGTAGGTGAAGTGAATGCCGTAGTCCACCCCGAAGCCCATCAAGATGCCGCCCAAGATGCTGGTCACCATGTTGAGCTCGCCCACGGTGGCCTTGGTGAAGCCCATCGTCAGCACCGTGCCCAGCGCCATGCCGGTGATGACGATGAGGCTGGGAGCGACGCGCCGGAAGAACAACAGCGCGATGAGAACGATGCCGGCGAAGGCGATGAACGACACCGGCCCCAGCGACTCGGTGATGGCGTAGGAGTCGTCGAGCGAGGTGATGTACGACCCGGTGAAGCCGAAGTAGACGTGGTGGGCGTCGCCCATCTTGTCGTAGTCCTCGATGAGCTCGATGCCGGTCTTCTGGGCGACCTCGGCGAGCTGCCCTTTCAAGACGTCGACGAAGTCCTTGGTCTTGGCAAGCTCGGTGGAGTTCCACATGGGCTTGACCAGCATCATCAGCATCTTCTTGTCGTTCGACAGGTAGTAGTCGTCGCGGATGCTCTTCTTCCCGACCGAGCTGTACTTGTCGATGAGGTCCTGCAGGTCGAGCTTCACCGGCTCGGTCTTCTTGATTTCGATGAAGAAGGGGTTGTTTCGCCGGAGCTGGTCCTTCAGGTACAGGTTGACGCGGCGCTTGCCCTCGACCAGGTCCTCGGTCTTGATGAACAGGACCATGTTGTCCTGGATGAACTCGACCGGGACCTTGTAGGTGACGAAGCGCACGTGCTCGGTGTCGGCGTGCAGCTTGTCGGCCAGCTCGTCGGCGACCTTCTTCAGGGCCTTGTCGTCGGCGCCGCGCAGCCCCAGCATCAGGTAGCCGGCGCCCCCCACCATGTCGATGACCCGCTTGACTTCCTTCACCTCGGGCAGGTCTTGCGAGATGAGGTCGAGCTGGTTGGGTTCGATGGTGAGCCGGGAAGTTCCCCAAGCGGCAACGGCCCCGAGCGCGACCAGGAAGAGCAGCACCTTGCCAGGGTTGCGCAAGATGAACCGGGCGTAGGCGGACGCCGCCCGGGTGAGAAACGCTGACTTGTCGTTCATGTTGGAACGGCGGACGTTACTCCAAAGCGGTCAAGGGCGGCCGCTTTCGGCGTCACTGCATCGCGCCGAGGCAAGACAGGCTCACCCGGCCGAGCGGCTGCAAGCAGCCCACCTTGGCGAGCCCGAAGGACAGTTCCTGGCCGCTGGTGCAGGCGGGGACGTTCTCCAGGCACTGCGCGTAGGAGTTCAGCTCGGTGACGTCGTCGGGGCTGCACTTGGGCAGCCCGCGCTCGCAGGCCGCCACGTCGTAGGAGTCTTTGCCCTGCCCGCCGCAGCCCTCGCCTTTCCGGTTGAGCAGGTCGGTCGCGGCGCCGATGCGCGTGCAGACGTCTCCGCAAGAGGTTGCGCCGAGCGCCACCAAGACGGCCACTGCCCAAATTCCGTTTCTCATGTCAGCTCCCTTTCCGCGGACCGCCAGTGTAGACAAGTCGGCTCCGATGCGCCGGGTCCTTCTCGCGGTGGCAGTCGTCGCCCTCTGTTTGGTGGGCCTCGGCTCGACCGAGGCCGGCACCCACCCCGACGAGGCCACCTACCTGTCCATCGTTTCCGAGATGGACGACCGCGGGGCCTGGAACACCGCCTGGTTCGAGGGCGAGCCGAACTTCATCAAGCCGCCGCTCGTGTACTGGGCCCAGCGCGGACTGTTTTCCCTCTTCGGACGGTCCCTGTTCGCCGCCCGGCTGCCCTCGGCGCTGTCGGCGGCGGGGCTGGCGCTGCTGTTGGGGGCGCTGGCGAGGCGCATGGCGCGGGCCGAGCCGCGGGCCGCGGCCGAAGCCGATGTGGGGGAGTTGGCGACGCTGCTCGCCGCCTCTTCCCTCGGGCTGCTCCGCTTCGGGCGGCTGACGATGATGGACGCGCCCTTCGCCCTGGCGCTCGGCGTCGGCCTCTACGGCGCCTGGAGGGGCGTGGCCGAGCGGAGTCCGCGCGCGCTGCTCTGGTGCGGGCTTGGCGCCGGAGCGGCGATGTTGTTGAAGGGGCCCGTGGGCGCGGTGCTCGTCTTCGCGCCCGCGGTCGCTTTCGCCGCCGTCCTGTGGCCCCGGGCGCTCCGGTCTGGTTACGCCGCAGGGGCCGTCGCGCTCTGCGCGCTCATCGCCTTGCCGTGGTTCGGGGCCCAGTTGGCCGTGCACGGTCGAGCGTTCGTCGATGCCTTCTTCCTCCACGAGAACCTCGCGAAGTTCTCGGGCCCCTGGACGGTGTCGGGCGAATTGGGCCTTCTGGCGGCCCTCGGCGGCCTGGCGCTGCCGTGGACTCTGCTGGCCGGGAGCGCGGCCGCGTCGCGAAGGCCGTGGCGGGCCCCCGCCGTGCTTCTGCCGCTCCTTTGCGTCGCCTCGGTGGTCTTCGTCTACTCGCTGCCGTCGGTGAAGTACCCCCACTACATGCTGCCATGCGTGGGCCCGGCGGTGCTGCTCACGGCGGGGGCTCCGCAGGCCCGATGGGCGCGGCAGGCCACGGCCGGAGGGCTCGGCCTGGTCTCGCTCGGGCTGCTCCTCGCGCTCCGGCTGCCCTTCCCGGCGGTCGGGACGGCGGCGGTGGCCGGTGGCGCCGCGCTCGCCCTGGCTTCGGCGGGGCTCGTCTTTCGCGGCAGGCTCGCGCCGGGAGCGCTGGCCTTCGCGGCCGCCGCGGCGCTGGTAGTGGGCGTCGCGGTCCCTTCAATCAACCCGCCGCTCTTTCCGCCGAGCGCGCTCGAGTCGGCGATGGGGCGCTCGCTGGTTTGCTACGGCGGCAACTGCGGGCTGTTGCGCTTCGCGACGGGTCGCCCGGTGTCCCGCGCCTGGAACGAAGAGCACCTGGCCGGCTCGCTGCAGGGCGGGGCCGCCGCGGTGCTTTCCGCGGCGGACTACGAGGCGCTCGCGGCGCCTACGCGCGCACGGGCTTCAGTGTCGGCGCGGTGGAAGCGGTTTCGCCGGCGAATGGCTCCGGCCGACCTGCTCGACGCCTGGGCCCGGAGTGACTTGGGCCCGCTCTTCGAGGACATGCTGCTCGTCTCCGTTCGCTCCGAGCCGGTCGAGGGGGCCCGACTACGCTCGCCCTGAGCGGTTTCCGGTTCGTTCGGGCTACGGGTTGCGCCGGTCGGGGGGGATGCCGCTCTGGGGCAGGGCGTTCTCTGGCACGTACGCCGGGCTGCACTGGCACGCCTGGCAGCCGCGCTGGGCGACCATCGAGCACTCGACTCCCGTCAGGCAGCGCAGGTCGCGGTATTCGGGGCAGATGGTGTTGCCGGCGCGCACCGTCGCGCACGCCCCGAGCAGCCAGGCGAGCGCGACGAGGGTGAGGGGCCGTGACATGGTTTTTCGCTCCGGCGGCGCGCCCCCGAAGGCCAGCTCGAGAGCGCGGGCTAGTACGAATCCTGCCCGTCGCCGTCGCGGAAGTCGAACCGGCGCCGGTGGTCGCCGTGGCCCATTCGGCCCGGGCCCATCCGCCCGCCTTCCATGCCGGGGCCGCCGTGCATCATCTTGCCGCCCATTCCGCCGCCCCGCTGGAAGTGCGCCAGGAAGACCGCCAACTGCGCCTTGCGCTGGGGGCTCAGGTCCTTGGCGAGCGCGGCGAAGACGTCCTTGTCGAGCGCGGCCAGCCGGGCGCGGGCGTCGAGCAGGCGCGAGGTGGCCTGGTCGACCTGCGCCAGCGCCGAGGGCTCTCCGTCGGCCGCGTCGCGCAACACCTTC
>JAHFDQ010000528.1 GCA_023248915.1 Archangiaceae bacterium
CGCCCCACCTACTACCTGCTCATCCGCGCGTTCGCGGTGGCGTCGCATCAGGACCCGGGGCCCTTCTTCGCGCTGCCCTTTTCCTCGCCCCACCTGCCGCAGGAATGGGGCGCCTCGCTTCAGATTCGCCTCACCGGCCTCGCCGGGTCCCAGACCGGAGGGCCTCTGGTCGATTCTTTCCGCGACCAGGCCAGCCTGCTGGTGGCGCGGGTCGTCGCCGAGCGCCTTTCTCAACGGCCTGACCGCTACCTCGATTTCGAAGCGAAGGAGTGCCCGACCCTCGACGAGACGGGCGATGCGACGTTCGAGTTGGTGCTGCGGTTGAAGCCCCGCCTCGAGCCGCCTCCGTCCGCCGTGTACGGGCCGGTGCTGCTGCTCTTGAGCGAGTGCGCCCGCCAGCTGCGCCTCGCCTGGAACCTCCACACGGTGAACCTCGACCGGCTGCGCGGCGGCGGCCCGACGTGCGACGCCTGCTTCGTAGTGCATGCCGGCATCCTCTCGCGCGAACGCCAGGCCGAGACGCCCGGCAGCTCGACGGGCATCGCGTTCACCCAGGACGCGTACTTCCACGCGCGCGCCACCGACTTGCGAGTGGTTTGGGAAGCGCTGCACAAGGACACCGCCGCGACCGGGCGGGCGCCGCACCCGCCCCCGAGCGGCCCGGCCGCCGGCGAGCACTCCCACCGGGGGGTGCAGGCGTTTCAATCGCACATCTACTTCGGCGAAGTCCGGCGCTTCACCGAGAACGTCGGGGCGGGCGGCCAGCGGTGCGTCGAGATTGCCGAGGCCAAGCCCCGCGATGCCTTCTTGCGCATCGAGCTGGCCACCTCGCTCTTCCAGCGCCGCGCGTTCCACGACGCCCTTCGGGTCGCCCAGAGCGTGTGCGCCATCGACGTGCGGCATCCCACGGCCTGGGCACTGATGTCCGTCTGCTACGCGAACCTGGCGCGCACCTTCCACGGCGACCGGCAGCACGACGCGCCCGCCAACCTCGATTCCATCGCCCGCTACTACCACCGGGCCTTGCGCGCGGCCCGCCTTGCGCTCGAGGCCGACCCGACCCAGGAAGACGCCTACGACAGCTGCGGCTGCCTTCACCTGCTCAGGGCCCTCGACTGCTACCGCTGGTACGACCAAGAATTGCTCGCTCAGGTGGGCGCGGACTCCGACACCGTGCGGCTGCTGCTGATTCAGGCCGGCTTCGACTGGGCCGCGCACCCCCAGCCGGGCGACGACATCGCGGGCCTGTTGCGCCGCGCCGCCGTGTCCGACCTCGTCGAGGCTCGCCGACACTTCGACTGCGGGCTCGACGTCAGCGCGACCAAGTCCCGCTCGTTCTTCTGGCGGCTCATCGCCGACGCGCTGCTCGGTGCCGTCACCGGAGCCGCGCTCGACGTCCGCAAGGCGCGCCTGTTGCCGAAAATCTTCCTCGAGCTGGGCTGGATTTCCAGCCTCGACGACGACGACGCGGTGCTGTCGGTGCTGGAACGAAAGGTAGAAGAGTACGACGCCAGCCTGCTGCTCGAGCTCTACCTGCCCGACGTGCAGTTCGCCTACGCGGTCGCGTACTGGGACTTCATCGAGCCGACGAAGGAAACCTCGCGCCGGGTGCGCAACCACCTCACCCGCGCGCTCGCGCTGACCGGCCAGGACCCCGCGGGCTTCGCCGACAACCCCGCCCTGGTGGTTCGCTGCTGGGGCTTCCTCCAGACCGCCGACGCCTTCAAGCAGACGCTGCAGGCGGCGCTGCGCCAGATAGACGCCTGGGACGCCACCGGCGCGCACGCGCCCCTGTACCCGCTGTACGTGGGCGACTCGTTCTCGCGCGCCTTCCCCCAGCTCTTGCAGTCGCTCGTCTCGGCCGCGGGAGCCAGGGCCGCGTGGGCGCGCGCCGCCGGCGGGCTCTCGGCGGGTTAGTCGGCGCAGTCGGCCTCGACAACGAAACCCCCGGCGCGTTAGTCGTGCAGGCGTGAGCGACCTGGCCATTCACTGCCGCGGGCTGGTCAAGCGCTTCGCCGACGTGGTGGCGGTGAACGGGCTCGAGCTCGAGGTGCGCCGGGGCGAATGCTTCGGGCTGTTGGGGCCCAACGGCGCGGGAAAAACCACCACCGTCGAGATTCTCGAAGGGCTGAACGTGCCCGACGCCGGCGAGGTGGAGGTGCTCGGGCGGAACTGGCGCACCGACGCCGCTGCCTTGCGCGAACTGCTGGGCATCACGCTGCAGGAAACGCACCTGCCCGACCGGCTGTCCGTCGAAGAGGTGGTGCGGCTGTTCCGGTCGTTCTTCCCGCGCGGGCGCACGGTGGACGAAGTCATCGCCCTGGTCGAGCTCGGCGACAAGCGCAAGGCCTGGTACGACAAGCTGTCGGGCGGGCAGAAACAGCGGCTGGCGGTAGCCTGCGCCCTGGTGGGAGACCCCGAGCTCTTGTTCCTCGACGAACCCACCACCGGCCTCGACCCCCAGTCGCGGCGGCGGCTGTGGGACGTGGTGCTGGCGCAAAAGGCCGAGGGGCGGACGGTGCTGCTCACCACCCACTACATGGACGAGGCCGAGCGGCTGTGCGACCGGGTGGCCATCGTGGACCGGGGCCAGAACATCGCCCTGGGCACCCCGCGCGAGCTCATCGACCACCACGTCGGCCAGCAGGTGGTGGAGTTCTCGACCGACACGGCGGAGGAGGTGGAAGCCCTGGGCCGGCTGGAGGGAGTGCTGTCGGCGCGCAAGGTCGGCCAGGGGTACGCGCTCACCGTCGACCGGGTGCACGTGGCGGTGCCGGCGCTGTTGGCTGCGATCGAGGCGAAGGGCGCGAAGCTGCTCGGCCTGTCCAGCCACTCGGCGACGCTCGACGACGTCTTCGTCGCCCTCACCGGGAAGCAGCTGCGTGAATAGCT
Organism: Archangiaceae bacterium; assembly: GCA_023248915.1. Classification (GTDB taxonomy): domain Bacteria; phylum Myxococcota; class Myxococcia; order Myxococcales; family Myxococcaceae; genus JAHFDQ01. The sequence goes on from JAHFDQ010000528.1 coordinate 2,893, forward strand.
CGCTCTACCAACTCTGGCTGAGCCGCCTCGTCCAGTTCTTCCGCGAACCGTCGGCGGTCTTCTGGACGTTCGGCTTTCCCATCATCCTCACCCTGGCGCTGGGCATCGCCTTCCGCAACCGGCCGCCCGAGTCGGCCAAGGTGGTGGTCGAAGACTCGCCTCAGGCCGAGGCGGTCCGCGCCACCTTCGCGGCCGCCAACGACATCGAGGCCACGGTGCAGGCGCCCGACGCCGCGCGCACTGCGCTCAGGGTGGGCCGGGCCGACCTCCTGGTGCGCCCCGGCACTCCCATCACCTACGAGTTCGACGCCACCCGCCCCGAGAGCCGGCTGGCGCGCCTGATGGCAGACCGCGCGCTGCAGCACGCGGCCGGCCGGGCCGACGCGCTGGCGGTGGCGGACCGACTGGTGACCGAGCCCGGCTCGCGGTACGTCGACTTCCTGGTGCCGGGGCTCATCGGAGTCGACGTCATGTCGTCGGGCATGTGGGGCGTGGCCTACGTCATCGTCGAGGACCGCCAGAAGAAGCTCTTGAAGCGCCTGATTGCCACGCCGATGAAGCGCGGCGAGTTCCTGATGTCCTTCGTGCTGATGCGCGTCACCTTCCTGTTCCTCGAGGTGCCGGTGCTTTTGGCCTTCGCGCGGCTGGTGTTCGACGTGCCGATGCGCGGCTCGGTGGCGGTGCTGGCCGCCCTGTGCCTGGCGGGAGCGCTGGCCTTCACCGGCCTCGGAATGCTTCTGGCCGCGCGTGCCCGCAACACCCAGACGGTGAACGGGCTCATCAACCTGGTGCAGATGCCGATGTTCCTGATGTCGGGCGTCTTCTTCTCGGCTGCGCGGTTTCCGGCGGTGATGCAGCCGCTCGTCAAGGCGCTGCCCTTGACCGCGCTGAACGACTCGCTGCGCGAGGTGATGAACGAGGGGGCGAGCTTCGCGGCAGTCCTTCCGCGGCTGCTCTACCTGGTGGCGATGGCGGCGGTGTGCTTCGGGCTGGCGCTGAAGACGTTTCGCTGGACCTGATCCTGCCTTCGCCGACGGCGCTGGAGTAGTCTTCCCGGCTTCGGTGATGCCCAGAGTCCACTTTCGGCGCGCGGCGCTTCTCGCGGCCTGGCTGATGCCCGCGCTCGGCTTTGGCGCCATCGCGTTCGTGCAGAAGACTCCCGCCGGCCTCATTCCGGGCGGGGCCTGCAACCTCTACTTGCACGACATCACCTTCAGCGCGCCACCGGCCGCCGGCAACCTCATCGTCGTCTACGTCACCGGCGACAACAACGGGACGACTCCCGACTCGGTCACCGACAACCGGGGCGGCACCTACACCCTCGCGGTCACCAATGGCGTCTGGGACGGCGCCTTCGACAGC
>JAHFDQ010000529.1 GCA_023248915.1 Archangiaceae bacterium
GCGCGCGCACCAGTCGCTCAATCTGCCTCTCCAGCGTCTCGTCTTCGGGGATTTTCGTGGTCATGCGCGAGAAATCGCATGCGGCGATCCGGCGCTCAACCCCACCCCTGAACGCTTACGAGATCTCATGCGGTCATCCTTCGAAGTGCTTCATGTCGGGATAAACGGCGATCTTTCCTCGCCGGGCAAGTAGAGGGCGCTCCCGCTGAGCGGGTGGGGTGCTGGTGCGGGCGAGGTGGGTGACCGACTCCGGCGCCGCAGTTCAGCGTGTCCGCCAGCGGTGGAGCGACGGTCAGGGTCGCCGGCTTGCGCTCGGAGAGCGTCGCCGCTCAAGCCAGCGGCGGCGTCCGGCTGACGCTGCAGGGGACGACGAAGCGACCGGCGGTCTCGACCTCGGGTGGAACGACCCTCAAGGCCGGCGACCTGGCCGCGGAGGAGGTCGTGTACGAAGGCAGCGGTGGGGTGCGGGCGACGGGTTCAGGCCAACTCGTCGGTGGCCGGCGAGGTCTCGGGAGGCGCGTCGTTGAAGGTCCGCGGCAATCCGGCCACCCGGCAGGTCCGAAGCTCGGGCGGGGCCAGCGTCGATTACGGTAAGAAGGACGAACATTGCGTCAGGAGAAGCCTGGCGCGGGAGGAGGGGGAAGTCGATGTGACCTAAAACCCGCAGTAGAAGCCCAAACGGCACCAGCCGTACGGCCAGAGCCTAGCCAGCAGGCCGTAAGCGAGTCTTGCGTGGCGGTGGGGTGACCCACCCTGCGAAGCGTAGACAGCGAGCGAAGCGGCCGTGTCATTGAGCCCCGAAACTTTACTCATCGCCGAGGCCGACCCGCTTATTCGTCGACGCGTACGTCGGCCGAGGCTCGGCCTGCTCGGGCCGGCTCGACATGTACGCCGAGTACGAGAAGGGCGCCGACATCGTCTCGTTCGACATCTACCCGGTCAACAACACCGACAGCACCACCCACGGCAACCTCTGGTACGTGGCGCAGGGAGTAGACCGGCTGCGCCAGTGGTCCGAGTACAAGAAGCCGGTGTGGAACTGGATTGAGGTCACCGGCATCGACTCACCGTCTGGCGCGCCCACGCCCGCCCAGGTGAAGACCGAAGTCTGGATGTCGCTCGTGCACGGCTCGATGGGGGTCGGCTATTTCTGCCACGTGTTCAGCCCCACCTTCATCGAGGCGGGGCTGCTGGCTGACACCGCCATGAAGAGCGCCGTCCAGGCCATCAACCAGCAGATTCACGACCTGGCGCCGGTGCTCAACACGCCTTCCATCGCCAACGCGGCCACCGTCTCGTCGTCGAATTCCACCGTGCCGGTGGACCTCATGGTCAAGCGGTTCGGAGGGACGCTCTACCTGTTCTCCGTCGCGATGCGGCGGTCCGCGACCACCGCGACCTTCACCGTACGCGGTCCGCCGTCCGCGACGGTCACCGTTCTCGGCGAGGCGCGCACCCTGTCCCTTTCCGCGGGCGCGTTCAGCGACGCCTTCGCGCCCTACGCAGTTCACCTCTACCGCGTCGGCCCCTGACGCCTGGGCAACCCGAGCCTCGAACCGGCCGAAGGCTTCTGGCAATGTTCGCCGCCATGACCGACGAGCCCGTGCGCTGCGGCTGGGTCGGGTCGGCGCGGATGTGCGCCTACCACGACACCGAGTGGGGCGTGCCTCTGCACGACGACCGGAAGCTGTTCGAGTTCCTGGTCCTGGAAGGCATGCAGGCCGGGCTGAGCTGGTCGACCGTGCTCGACAAGCGCGACGGCTTCCGCCGCGCCTTCCTTGGCTTCGACCCGAAGGTGGTCGCGCGCTTCGACGCGCGCAAGGTGAAGTCGCTCCTGGCCGACGCGGCCATCATCCGGAACCGCCAGAAGATTGCGGCCGCCATCGGCAACGCCCGCGCGTTCCTCGCGCTGCAGGACGAGTTCGGCAGCTTCGACGCCTACTCGTGGCGCTTCGTCGGCGGCCGGCCGCGCGTCAATCACCGGCGCAGCCTGCGGCAGCTGCCCGCGCGCACCCGCGAGTCCGACCGGATGAGCCGCGACCTCATCGCCCGCGGCTTCAAGTTCGTGGGTTCGACCATCCTCTACGCGCACATGCAGGCCACCGGCATGGTCAATGATCACCTGGTGCAATGCTTTCGTTGGTCCGAAGTACAGAGGTAGACCTCATTCCCCAGCCAGCAACGCTCACCCCCGCCCGGGAGGTCTCGATGAAGTTGTGGCAATCGCTGTACTCGATGGTGTGGCTCTGCCTGTTCACCCTCATCGCGGCGAGCCTCGACGTCATTCCATGGAAAGCCCCTGTCCACGCGGCCCTCGGGCTGGCGGTCCTCGGCCTCGCCTTCCGGAACAGGGCCGCGCTCGCCAGGTCGCAGGCTCCGGCGCGCCTGAAGCGGATTTCGGCGGCGACCGCTTTCATCAGCGTGATGGCGGCCGTCACCGGAGCATTGATGGCGGTGCCCCCGCTTCACTTCCTCGACGTGCTGTGGCGGGTGCTGCACCTCTGCACCATCGTGGCCATCACCACCCAGGCAGGCTCGGTCGCCACCGCCTACGACATGTGGGAAGAGAAGGAGTTCGCTCCACCGGCCTGACCGGCCCGGCGCCGATTCAGGGCGCGGCCGGAATGCGAATCGTGAAGGTCGTCCCAAGGCCCAGGCTCGACTTGACGTCGACCTCGCCGTCGTGGGCGTCGACGATGCGCTTCACCACCGCGAGCCCAAGGCCCGTGCCCGACACCTTGGTGGTGAAGAACGGCTGGAAAATCCGCTCGGTGTTTTGGGCCGAGATGCCGACGCCCTGGTCCGAGACGTCGATTCGGGCCACTTGCCGCTCTCCGTGCCGTTCCGCCGAGGCGCTCACCTTCAACTTGCCGCCGCGAGGCATCGCCTGAATCGCGTTGACCACCAGGTTCACCAGGGCCTGCCTGAGCAGCGCTTCGTCCACCAAGAGCGGCGGGAACGCACCGGGAACCTCGGTGGAGATCTCGACCTGGGGGGCCGCTTCCACCCGTGACGCCGCCTCGACCGCGCCTGCGATGACCCGGTCGAGCGCGACAGGAATTCTCCGCACCTGATACGGCCGGGCGAAGTCGAGCAGGTCTCCGATGATGCGGTTCAACCGCTCGGCCTCCTCGTTCACGATGTCGAAGAGCATGCCCGCGTCGCCGGTCGGCTGGAGCAGCTTCCTCAGTGAACCGATGGAATTGAAGATGACCCCGAGCGGATTGCGCACCTCGTGGGCCATCACCGCGGCCAACTCACCCAGCGCCGCCAGCCGCTCGTGCTTCACCAGCTCGGCCTGGGTGTGCGCGAGCGCCTGGTAGCTCCGCTTCAAGTCGTCGTACAGCCTGGCGCGCTCGACCGCGTTCGCGAGGTGGGTGGCGCAGCTCTCCAGCAGCTTCTCGTCCTGCTCGCTGAAGGGCTGCTTCGAGCACCGGGCAACCTCGAGGGTGCCGAGCAGCCGGCCGTGAGCCACCAGGGGCGTCGCGATCAGGTATCGAATCCCGTGGGCCTGGGCGGTCCGCTGGGCCGTCCCCGAGAGCTCGTCCACGGACGAGGCGAAGGTTCGACGGTTCAAGGCCGCGCGCCCCACCATCGAGGTGTCATCGAGCGGGCGTGCGGCGAACGCGTCCAGGGCGCCCTTCCCTCCGAACGGCGACACCTGGCCCCCCGCCAGCGTCAGCTTGTCGCCGGTCACGAAGTGGACGAGCGCGAGGTCGACGGGCACCGACTTGAGCACCTCGGCGAGGACGCGGTCGACCAGCGGAGCCACCTCTCGTTCCTCGCTGCCAATTCTGGTGACCTCGAACAGCAGCGACAACTGGCTGAGGCGAAGCTGGGTGTCGGCGTGAAGGCGCGCGTTCTCGATCTGCAGCGCGACCTGTCCGGCGAGGAACTGGGCCGCTTCGAGGTCGACGGCATCGTACCTCAGGTCGGACATGCGACCGAGGCTGAGCAGCCCCTCGATGTGCCCGTTCGCCACCAGCAGCACCAGGGCGACATGGTGAAGGCCCGCCGCGTCCAACACTGTCCGCGATTCGGCCGGCATCGCATCGACCCTCATGGCCCGCGGCTTCAACGCCTGCAGCACGTCACCCGAGGTGGACCTGGCCATGGGGACGCGCCAGAACCTCTCGGACAGGCTCGGCTCGACTCCGCAGGGAGGGCCGCGCATCACCAACTCGGTCTGCTTGTCGTTGAGCAGGTAAATCGAGCAGCAATCGCTCGCCGTCGAGCCGGCGGCGAGCTCTTG
>JAHFDQ010000530.1 GCA_023248915.1 Archangiaceae bacterium
CGAGCTGAATCTTGAAGCCGGGGCGAAGCTGGGTGACGCCGAGGGGCTCTTGCAGCGCGTCCAGCCCGACCTGGCCGAGGACCAGCGCCGAGAGGTCTTCCGAGAGGTAGAGCTCGGCGCCGCCGCCGACGAGGGGGACCGCCCTCATGCCGCCCGACGGGCTCAACGAGAACGTCCAGGGTAGGTCGAACGCCAAGAGGCCGCGCACCGTGTCGGCCAGCCGCAGCGACGCCAGAAAGCCGACTCGCGGCCGCACCCCCAGGTGCTGGAAGTTGTGGGCGTCGTAGTACCGGACGCCGCTGTCGAGCACGAAGCCCACACCCAGGGTGGGCGACAGCTCGAACGCCCCCATCTTCCCGAGCGGCAGCCGGGCCATCACCTCGCCCGCCAGCGCCAGCTCGAGGTAGTCGACGCTGACCCGCGCCTCGAGCTCGAGGCTCTCGATGCCCTGCCGGAAGCCCGCGCCAATCTCGGGGGCCCCGACGTAGCCGTACACCGCCGTCGAACCCGAGGGCAGCGCGGCCGGAGCCACCACGCCGCCGAACGTCTCTTTCTTGTCGGCGAGCTCTTCGCCCGACGCGACATTCGAGGCGACGAGCCACAAGAACGCGGGGCCGGCGAGGCGGGCGAACATGCGCGCACGGTAAGGCAATCGCGTCGCCGTGGCGACAATTCGTCCGGCCATTCCGCCGCCCAACCTGGCCGAATTTTTGACGAAGTGCTGAACGGGCTACAGCCTTGTAGTGCCCAACGCCGAGGTGACGATGCCGACTCTGCCTTCGCCGTCCACCGACCGTCGCGAGAAACGCCGCCTGCCGGCGTTCCTGGCCCGCCGCCGCTACGCCCGCGTCTTCCTCGACGTCGACTGGTTCATCGAAGCCGACGGCTGCTCGACGCTCGGGCGGGGGCTCGAGCTGTCGCCGCGAGGCGCCTTCCTGCCGGTGGCCCGAACCGCCGACCTCACCGCCGCCGTCACGCTGTTCGTCAGCCTGCCGCAACGGGCCCGGCTGTTCAAAGCCCGCGGCGTCGCCAGCCCCAGCGGCGGGCCCAAGGGCTGGGTGATCCGCTTCAACGAGGTCGACGCCGAGGACCTGACTTTGCTCGGCGAGTCCCTCCTATCCGAAGCCGGGCTCGCCGCCTTCCCCGGATTGGACCGTAAATTCAAACGGTTCGCTGGCTTACATAGGCGTTTCCTGCGCACATCGATCTAGGTCCGCGGTCGGCGTAGGATTCGGACGCAACTCCACCCCCCAAAGGCCGAAAACACCTACGGGGTAGGTTGTCCTTCCGAACCCCCGGTGCGCCGGAGGCCCTATGTCCGCAGCCCATCAGAGGAATTCCCCTTTTGCCGGTGCCGCGATGCCGCTTCGTCGCGCGAGCGGCGCGGGCAGCGTCTTCCGTTCGGCCGGCGCGCGTAGGCGACCGGTCGAGGCGACCTCGCACGCGCAGACGGTGGTCCCCTCGGTGCTGCTGGTCGAACCGGACGAGAGCGCCCGCTCGATTCTCCAGGTGGCGCTGTCGCGCGACGGCTTCGAGGTGATTGCCGTGCGGACGGCCGAAGAGGCGCTGCACTCGCTTTGGTCGGGCGCGCTGCCGGCGGCGCTCGTGTCCGAGGCGTTTCTGCCCGAGCTCGATGGCTTCGCGCTGTGCAGCCAGCTCCGCGCGGACGAGGCGACCGCGCTGTTGCCCGTCATCCTCATGTCGCGTGACGGCGAGGCGCACCTCGACGCCGCCGGCACCCAGGGCGCGGACGACCTGCTGCCCAAGCCCATCTTCGCGCGCGATGTCGTGTCGCTGGTGCGGTTGAAGACTTTCCCGGTCGCGCTCGACGGCACGACTCACGGGCACACTGACAGCCTGTCCCTGGCCCACTTGCTGCGCGCGCTGCTCGCGGGCGTCCGGTCGGGCCGCATCGAACTGCCCCGCAGCCGGGCGCGGCTGGCGTTCCGCCAGGGCCGGGTCATCGACGCGGCCTACGGAGACTTCACCGGGTCCGAGGCGCTGGTGCGCATGCTGCTCCTGGCCGAGGGCGAGTACCTGGTGTCGTTCGGGGCGTCGCTGGCCCGGGCCACCATGAGCTACGGCCTGCGCGAGTTGTTGGGCGGCGCGATGCCCCGGCTGGCGCGCTGGCAGTCCCTGGTCGAGCGAAGCGTCCCGATGGGAGCGCGCCTCGCGGTCGACTTCGCGCAATTGGCAAACGCCCTGGCGTCCCTGCCCGACGGCGTGAACGAGGTGGTCCGCCTGTTCGACGGGCGCCGCACCGTCCGCGACGTGCTGCTCGAGACCGGGTTGGGCGAGGTGCTGGCCCTGGAAGTCGTGACCCGGTTGTACGCGCAGGGCATCGTGGTGCCGGTCGCCGGCACCGAAGTGGCCCTGCCCGCCGCTCACCCGCGCGCTACGGTGCGCCTGTTCGAGCCGGTCGGTCCGGGAGCGCCCGACCGGGCGCCGGGGCTGTTCGGCAACAGCCCTCCGGCCCTCACCGACGAACCCGTGGGTCTCGAGAGCGGGCTCGATGTGGGAGCCGACCGGTCAGCCTTCGGGTCGCCCGCGGCCGACCTCGCCGCGCCCGAGCTGGCCGCCGAAGAACGCGAAGGGCTCGGGGTCGAGGTGACGCGCCAGTTGGACGCGTTCAACATCCGCAAGGTGCTCGAAGCGGTCGAACGGCCCGTCGACACTGGCCGGCTCGAGCTCCGCGACTTCGTCCAGGGCGCGAGGACCGAGCCCGGGGCGTCGCTGGCCGAGGCGGTGCAGAACTTCGTCGAGCCGATTCAGCTCACCGACGTCGTCCACGCGCTGTCGACGCCCGCGTACCGCGTCGCGCCGGCGGCGGAGGCCCCGGCTACCGCCACCGCCGAACCCGCTCCCGGGCGGACGGTGGCCCGGGCGGACGCCTACGAGGCGACGTTCTTCAGCGACGAGGCGGTGGCAACGGCGCTGCCCTACGGGGCCTTCGTCACGGCCGAGGCGGCTCAGCCGAAGGGCCGGCCTGTCGACGCGCTCGGAATCTTGCTCGCGGTCGCGCTGCTCTCGGGCGGCGCCGGCGTCGTGGCCTGGCGGCTCGGCGACAGCGGCTCGGTCTCGGAAGAGGCTCGAACCGCTCAGGTCGCCGTCCCCGCGCCGGCCCCGGTTGCCGTCGCGCTCGCGCCCGCCCCGGTGCAGGTCCCCAAATCGCCGACCGTCGCCGCCGCGGTGCTGAAGCCGCCCGAGCCCGAAGGCCCCACCCTCGCGCAGGGCATCGCCCTGTATGACGCGGGCAAGGCGGCCGACGCGGCCAAGCTGCTGCTGTCGGTGATAGACGCCGATCCGACTTCGGTGCAGGCCTGGCTGTTCCTCGGCCTGGCGCGCTTCGACGCGCGCGACCGCGCCGGCGCCGAAGACGCCGCCATGGCCGCCCTCGACCTCGACCCGAAGAGCGGCCGCGCAGTGATGCTGCTCGCGTCCATCTACCTGGACCAGGGTGAGCGCGGGAAGGCCGAGGTCGAGCTCAAGCACTACCTCGCGCTCGAGCCCCAGGGGCCGTTCGCTGACGACGCGCGCGAGCTGTTGTCCGGTCGCTGAAGGCCCTCGCCGGTAGGGCTGGAATCTCGCCTCGGGCCTGGGGCATAAGGCGCCCATGTCCGGGCACAACCGCTGGTCGAAGATCAAGCGCGGCAAGGCCATCGTCGGCGCCGCCAAGGGCAAGCTGTTCACCAAGATCATCAAGGAAATAACCGTCGCCGCTCGTATGGGCGGAGGCGACCCGGCCGGCAACGCCCGCCTGCGCACCGCGATGCTCGCCGCCCGCGAGGCGAACATGCCGTCCGACACCATGACCCGCGCGGTAAAGAAGGGCACCGGCGAGCTCGAGGGGGTCGCCTACGAAGAGGTGGCCTATGAGGGCTACGGCCCGGGCGGGGTCGCGATGCTCGTCGAGTGCCTCACCGACAACCTGAACCGCACCGCGAGCGACATCCGAGCCACGTTCGCCAAGGGCGGGGGCAACCTGGGCACTCCGGGCTCGGTGAAGTTCCTCTTCCACAAGAAGGGGACCATCGCGGTCAAGCCCGGGCCCACCGAAGAGGCGGTGATGGAGAAGGCCATCGAGGCCGGCGCCGAGGACGTGCTGAACCACGGCGAGGACGGCTTCGAGGTGCGCACCGAGGCCGCCGACCTGCACTCGGTGGCCACCGCGCTCGAGAAGGCGGGCCTTTCGCTGGGCGAGCAGAAGTGGACGTTCGTCCCGCAGACGCAGGTGAAGGTCGAGGGCGATTCC
>JAHFDQ010000531.1 GCA_023248915.1 Archangiaceae bacterium
TCGTGTACCGCGGCGCGATGCTGGCCTGGGCGCTCTGGCTGGCGCTGTCGGTGTTGCGCTGGTTGAAGTGGGGCTGGACCGCGTTCACCTCGGGCGGGGCCTGGCGGGTTAAGCCGAAGGTGATTGCTTCCCCCCAACCCCCCGTCGCCGGGTAGGGTGCCAGATTCGCGGTTCTCGAAGGGGGAGCAATGCGCGCCTCACGCGTCAATGTGCTGATCTGTTCGGCTCTGCTGATCTCGGCGCTGGGTTGCGCCTTTGGCCAGCACATGAAGTCAGGAGATGAGGCGTTCGGACAGGGCCGGTATCAGGTCGCGCTCACCGAATACGAGGCGGCGCTCGCCGCCAAGCCGGAGTCCAAGGAAGCCGCCGACAAGGCACGCGCCACGAAAGAGAAGCTCGTCGGAGAAGGAGCGGCCGTCGCGCGCAAGAAGCTCTCAGAGGGCGACGAGGCGGCGGCCGTCGCGGCAACTGCCACCTGCCTCTCGCTTTTGCCGGAAAGCGAAGTCGTGAAGACGCTGGCGCACCAGGTCTCGGAAGCGGTCCAGACCCGGGCAGCCGCGGCAGAGCGTGAAGGCCGCTACGCCGAAGGTCTTGCCTTGTATGAAGTGGCGGTCGCGCAGCTAGCGCCAGAGCGACCGACGCTCGAACCCAAGGCAGCCGCCCATCGCGCCGCCTGGGCCTCCTCGCTCCGGACTCGGGCCGCCGAAGCCGAGAAGGCCGGCCTCAAGGCCGAGGCGCTGCTCGCCTACGGCCAGATTGCGCGACTCACCGCCGACTCCGCGGCGGCGACCCGCAGAAACGCGCTGCGCGGCGAGGTGCTGGCCAAGGCGGGCTTCGTCGTGCAGTTGTCGGGCAGCAAGCAGGAGCCCGGCTTCGCGTCGGTCTTGGCGGCGCTCAAGGGCAACGCCAGGCCGCCGGGGCTGCGGATTGCCGGCCCGGACGAGAAGGTCGAGAAGGTCGGCGCCACGGCCCGGGTCTTGGTGTCGAGGCCGCTCTTCGACACGACCCGCTCCACCCGGAACGCCACGGCCACCTATCAGTCGGGCACCCAGAAGGTGGACAACCCCCTCTACAAGCAACGGCAGGACAAGGTGGGAGAGGAAGAGCACCGCCTGGGCGAGGCCGAGCGCGAGGTTTCCCGTTGCGAGGACTATGTCCAGCAGTATCAGGGAGAGGTCGACCGCGAGGAGAAGAAGCCCAACGTCACCACCGGCGCCGACCAGAACCTCTACAACGCCAAGAGCAACCTCCGCTCTGCCCGCGAGCGCGTCGGCGAGGCTCGCAGCCAGCTCCAGCAGGCGCGCGACGCCTTGCGGTCCGAATCTCAGTTCCGCGACGAACCGGTCTACTCCGAGCACAACTACACCATCACCACCCACGTGCTGCGCGGCAAAGCCAGGCTCGAGGGGGCCATCGAGCTTTCAGACAAACGCCCGAAGATTGACCTCGCTCAGGGGCTGGAAACCGAGAGCCACGACGACGAGCACGCGGCTCAGCCCATCGCCCACCTCGCCTGCGACCCGCTGGAGCTCGCGAGCGAGCAGACCCTGAGCCAAGAGCTCTACAAGCAGGCGTTGCAGCGCGTCGAGAAGGGCGTCTCGGAGAGCTTCGCCGGCTTCCGGCGCGCGCTCTTGGAACAGTCGAAGACCGCTGCTCCGGCGGGGCGCCTCAATCTCCTGGTCACCTACGCGCTGACCGACCCGCACGAGGTAGACCCGGCGGCGCTCGTCCAACTCCAATCGCTGAGCGGCGTGCCCGACGCGATCGGGCTCCTCACCGGTCCCTGACCCCCTCGAAAGCCATGACCCCAGAACCCGAATCCGATGACGACGACCAGGACTGGAAGCCGCCCGCGAAGCCGGCCCGGCCGTTCTTGATCGCGGTCGCCGCCGCCTCGTTCGTCGGCGCCGCCTTCGCCGCCGAGAGCACCAGCGACTTCATCCAGCACCTCGACCGCCAAGTGCACTCGATTCACTGCTCGTTCATTCCGGGGGCGGGGCAAGAGCTGGGCGACAGCGGTTGCCGCACGGTGATGATGTCGCCGTACAGCTCGTTCTTCCGCGAGAGCCTCTGGGGCGGCCTGCCGGTCAGCCTGTGGGCCCTGGCCGTCTTCGCCTTCCTCACCTACCGCGCGGGGCTGCTCGCGTGGCGCGGTTCCGCGTCGCGGGCCGAGGCCACCTTCCTCTTCGCCGCCACCGGCTTGCCGCTGGGGATGAGCGTCATCTACGGGTACCTGGCGGTCGCCCAGATTGGCGCCACCTGCAAGGTCTGCGTGGGCATCTACGGGGCGAGCGCCGTGGCGTTCGGCGCCGCGTTCTTGGCGCAACGCCGGGTGCCCCAACCCGTTGGCCAGGCGCCTGACCGGTCGAAGTTCCCGCTCTGGTTCGCCGAAGGCGTGGCCTTCGTGGCCGCGCTCACCGTCGTCTTCCTTCTATTCAAGCCGCCGAGCAGCTCGGGCAAAGGCAACGACGGCTGCGGCACCCTGGTGCGCGCCGATGATCCCTCGGCGATCATGCTCGAGCTGTCCGACCACGGTCGCGTGCCCGCCATCGAGGTGCTCGACCCCCTGTGCCCCTCGTGCCGCGCCTTCGACACCCGCCTGGGCGCGAGCGCCCTCTCCGACGAGCTGGCCTTGAAGGGCGTGCTCTTCCCGCTCGACTCGAGCTGCAACTGGATGGTGACCGAAGCGCTGCACCCCGGCGCCTGCGCGGTGAGCGAGGCCATCCTCTGCGCCAGCGGGCTGGGGCCCACCCGGGACATGGCCTTTGCGCGGAAGGTGCTGCACTGGGCGTTCCTGCACCAGGACGAGCTCCGCTCTCAGGCGAAAGAGGACGAGAAGGCGCTGCGCCAGCGCCTCGAGCGCGAGTTCCCCGACATCAAGGGCTGCCTGGGCGGGTACCCGGTGAAGAACAAGCTGACGAAGAGCCTGCGCTGGGCGGTGTCCAACGCGGTGCCGGTGCTCACCCCGCAGCTCTTCGTGCACGACCGGCGAATGTGCGACGAGGACACCGACCTGGGGCTCGAATACACGCTGCGGCGAATGCTTTCGCGCAAAGGGCCCGACTCGAAGGAGGCGAGCCGATGAACGAATCGGCCAGGCGGACGGCGCTGGTATTGGTGACGCTGCTCGTCCCGGCGGCGCTGGTGGCGAGCTGGGCGAGCTCGGCCGGCCGGCGCCTCAGGGCGGGCGCAAGCTCGGCCGCGGCATCCAGCGTCGCCGTCGCCAGCGTCAGTGACGACGCCTTCTGCACTCCGCAATTGAAGGCGGTGGTCCGCCGGGTGGCGGGTGCCTGCGGCCTGTTGCAGGGCGGCGGTGCCGGCAGAGGCTGCCAACCGATGGAAGCGAAGAAGGTGGCTTCGCTGACGGGTGGCGACTTCAACGCGATGTTCCGCCCCCTGGCGAAGCGGGCCCACATCATTCAGTTCGACGCCGACAAGACCGACCTCGACGCCGACGCCCTGGCGCTGGTGGACAAGGCGTGGGCCGACCAGCGCGGAGCCAGCTTCTTCTTCGTGGTGTCGCGCGCCAGCACCGACGGTTCCGAAGAGCGCAACGAGGTGTTGAGCCGCGACCGGGCGAAGGCGGTGGTGGCGCACCTGACCGAGCGGTTCCACGACCCTGACCTCGAGAAGCAGGTCGGCCTGCTCTGGCTCGGCGACCAGTTCGCACAATTGGGAGACGAGTTCTGCGGGTGGAGCCGCTCGCGGACCGCCGAATGCACCGGCAAGGACATCAACCGCAGCGCCTTCATCGCGTGGATTGACTGTGCGATCTGAGCCGTTGCTCGCGGGGTCGCTGTGCCTGGCTTTGACGGCCGCCTGCCCAGACGAGAAACCTCCCGGCCCCGCGCCCTCGAGGTTCGCGGGGGTGGCGGCGAAGCCGATGACGGGCCAGGCGTCGCACTTCTGCGACCAGGCCTACCCGGCCGAGGGCGAAGGGGTGCGCGCCTACCGGCCGGCTCCCACCCGCGCGCTGGCGGGGAGCCCTCCTGTGGCATTACCCGCGAAGGGCTGGCGCTGGGTGAACGCCTGGGCCACCTGGTGCACGCCCTGCGTCAGCGAGATGGGCCTGCTCACCCGGTGGCGCGACGCCCTCAGGCAGGAAGGAGTCGATGTCTCCTTCGAGCTGCTCAGCATCGACGCGCCCGAGGCCGAGCCCGAGTTACGCAAGTGGTTGGCGCGCAGTCTCCCCGGCGAGGTGACGTGGCTGAAGTCAGAACAGGACTTCGACC
>JAHFDQ010000532.1:0-2932 GCA_023248915.1 Archangiaceae bacterium
CCCTTCGCCGCGGAAGACGACCGAGCGGAATCTCGAGGCGGTGCGGCGGGCCGGGGTGCGCGCGGTGATTTCCCGGGGCTGGGCGCGCCTCGTGGCGTCGGCCGCCCCGGACGGGGTGCTCTTCATCGGCCCCGAGCCGCACGACAAGCTGTTTCCGCGCTGCGCGGCGGTGGTCCACCACGGCGGAGCGGGCACGACGCACGCGGCGGCGCGGGCGGGAGTGCCGCAGGTCGTCCTGCCTCAGTTGCTCGACCAGCACTACTGGGCGCACCGCGTCCGCGCGCTCGGCCTCGGTCGCGCGGACGTGCCGCGGCACGGGCGAAACCCTGAACCTCTCGCGCGGGCGCTTCGCGCCTGCCACGGGGACGCGGCGCTCATCGCGAGAGCGCGGGCCTTCGCGGGCACGATGCGGCAGGACGGCGCCGAGCGCGCGGCAGAGCTGTTGGAGCGAATCTCGGAGCGCGGAGAGTCAGCGACCTGAAGGAACGAGCGCGCGGTCAGCCGACCGGGTCAGTGGCCACGGCGACGAAGCCACTGTATACCCAACGCGAGCACCAGCAACGCGGCATACCCGGGCTGCGAGCAGCCGCAGGCGGCGGCGCGGTAGTCGAGGCCCAAGCTCGCATCTGCTGGCGGCAAGACGCTGTACCCGCCATCCAGCGTCTCGACGGCACCGGCGAAGGCGGGGTCCGAGGCGTCAGCAGGCAGTGCACCGTGGTGCGGCGGGGTCGCGGGATCAGTCTGAGTCCCCGCAATGCCCGCGATCACCGACGTAGAGCACGAGGCTGCCGAGCTGGCCTGGAGCAGAACTCTCCCTCCCCCTCCTCCACCGCCCGGCCCGTTGAAGTTTTCAGGGCTACTACCGCCGTTGCCGCCGTTCGCCTGAATGCCGCCGCAAGCGGCCGCTCCGATGAACCGAAGGTAGACGGATCCGCCCGCTCCGCCGCCGCTGGCGCCGTCGGATACCCCAGAATCGCTGAGCCCGGCGTCAAGAGCAGAAGCTCCGCTCGCGGCGATTGTGCCAGTGCCAGAGAGACTTCCTGCACGAATGAAGATGGCTCCGCCGCCGGCTCCCCCGGCTTTGGTCTGCCCATCTTCTCCGTGACCCGCGCCCCCGCCGCCTCCGAGCGGCAGCCTATCCACCAGAGAGTAGTCGAGCGGCGCTCCACCCAATCCTCCGACGTCGCGCCCACCGTCCTTTGGGTCGAAAGACCTGCCACCCTTCCCCCCCTGGCCACCGTTTGCACCCCCACCGCCGCCCGCGCTGTTGCAGTCGCCTCCCCCGCCACCGTTGGCGACATTGCCTCGTCCCCCGGCGTCGGGGCCGTACCGGCCGGCCGCGACTCCCTCGCCCTTGTAGCCGGCTCGGCTGGGAACCGGTTCGTCCAGCTCTTTGCAGTCCTCAACGTCCCAAAAAACGTCCGAGATACCGGGTCCCCCCCGGAACCCCATCCCGGAGACCGAGATTTCCCCCTGATTCCTGACCTCGCCGGTGGCGAAGAAGGCGAGCACCCCGCCCGAGCCTCCGTCCCAGGGTGTCGCCGTCAGCATCGCGGCGGACCCGATCGTGACCTCGGTGTATTCGGGGACGAGAATCACCTGGGTGTTATTGGCAGGAAACGAGGCGACCAGCGACTTGGTCAGCGCCAGTGTTGACGGTGGCGATGAAATCGACTCGAGCCGAGCGAGTTCCCACTGGCCGGGTCCGGGTCCGGACAACTTGAAGGGCCCGCTTTCACCCGACGCAGTGGTAGCCAACCCCGTGGTCTGCAGCACCATCACCAGCTTCCAGGCCGAGAAGCCGTCGACGCTCGAAACCGCCAGCCTGGAGCTCCCCGCATTGGCGTCTGCTCTCAGCACCGCGTACCTGTTGATGACGAGCGTGCCGGCATCGACGATGAGCGGACCGTCACCTCCGTCACCGACTCCGAAGGTGTCATCGGCCGCGCGCGCTGGCCCGCCGACAAGCACGAGGACCGACACGACTGCCTTGAAACGACCGCTGACGCGCACTCGCGAAGGCTAGGTGACCTTTCGCGTCCCGTCCAACCTGCGCTGGCGTCGGTGGCACCGTGAGTGCGCTCGTCGGATGAGCAACGCGAGCAGCGGCAGCAACGAAGCCGGGCCCGTGGACGAGCAGTCGCAGCCGACCCGCAGGTGTCCCCGGTCCGCGCCGCTACTCCCGGCGTCGGTTCCCCCGTCCGCCCGGGGTTCCACTCCACCGTCAGCCGCGCCGGCGTCTTCGCCCCCATCGGACGGCCCTGCGTCTCCACCGTCGGCCGCGCCGGCGTCGTCGCCTCCGTCGGTCGGCCCCGCGTCGCCTCCGTCGGTCGAGCCGGCGTCGCCTCCTCCGTCAGAAGTGCCGGCGTCCCCTCCGTCGGTCGAGCCGGCGTCGCCTCCTCCGTCAGAAGTGCCGCCGTCCCCGCCGTCGCTCGCGCCAGCATCCGTCGCCGGCGGGCCCAGCGGCGGCAGGTTGCAGCCGGCAGTCCCAACTCGCAGGCGCAGGTGCACGTCGAAGCAGGAAGCGTCCGGGACGTCGTTCACGCCCGCCACCACCGCCCCGCAGGGGAAGGCGCCCGAATCAGGGTCCCAGAGGGGTTCCCACGTCTGCACGCCGTTCTGGTGCCGGTACAGCACGCTGGCGCCCACGTCTCCTCCGTCGCTTCCCTGGCCCCTCATCGGGCTGGTGGTGGGGAGAAACACCCTGCAGGCTCCCAGACCCGGGTCCTGTACCCGGTTTGCCAGGCGCACTCCCGCGTCGGGAACGATGGAGACGCCGAAGCCCCAGGAGTCGGAGTAGGCCACCGAGCTGGCGACCAGCTGCTGGAGGTCGAAGGCCACCGGGCCGCCCCCGTCGCCGGCAACGGCCAAGGAGTCGACCAGGGTCGCCGCGTGGTACCCAGAGCCGGCGTAGGAGGGCGGTTGCGTCGAG
>JAHFDQ010000532.1:2961-4212 GCA_023248915.1 Archangiaceae bacterium
CCGTACAGGGTGCACCGCTCACAGGAGAGACTGCGCGGTCCCTCTAGGTTGAGCCCGGCCACGCTCTGGTCCAGAGCCACGAAGTCGACCACCCGGTTTCCGTAGGCCATCAGGGGGGCCTCGGTCGCCTCGTTGAACAGCCTCAGGCCGTTCCACCCTCCCAGCGCCACCGAGCCGACAATGGTGTTTCCCACCACGCCGTTGAGCGTCTGGATGTCGAACCCGTTGACCGACTGTTCCGAGATGCAGTCTTCGATGACGTTCCCGACGTCCCAGTCGTAGAGGTCGATGCCGTAGTCGCCTCCGGGTGAGACCGAGCTCCATCCTCCCGCGACGTCCGGCCTCCCACGCGAGTGCAGGTACAGCCTGCGCAAGGCACAGCCCGTGCTCTGGTAGAGCAGTACGCCCACCCAGTGGAAGTCGTAGAACTCGGAGTCTTCGACGGTGACGGCCGTCGACAGCTGAACCAGCAGGAGAATGCCGTTGGGGTACCGGTTGTCGGTTGCCACCAGCATCTTGGCGAAGCGAATTCGGACGGACGAAAACACCGAAACGGTGGAGTTGTCGGGAGAGCCCGCCGAGTCGGCGCCGGTGACGTACAGGCCTTCGAAGCTCCAGTCACTGCAGTAGTCGACGGCGAGCTCACTGAACGCGCCGTTGCCCTGGAGGCGCGCTCTGCGCTCGTTGTCGGCGCGCACGGTGATGGGGCGCCCAGGCAGACCCGAGCTGGCGGAGCCGTTGCAGTTCACCGCGAGTCTGCCGTTGGCGGCCGGGGTGTAGACCCCGTCGAGCAACACCAGCGTGTCGGAGGGGCGCAACTGGCCTGTGGCAAAGCCAAAGGTCTTCCAGGGGGCCGCGCGGCTGCCCGCCGCCCCGTCGTTGCCCGACGGCGCGATGTAGAAGGTGTTGCCCGCGGGCGGACTGCCCGCGTCGAACGGGGGGCGCGGTTGCCCGTACCCGGCCGGGAGCGGGCACCCCGCTGTGCCAACTTCGAGCCGCTGGTTCACGTCCCGGCACGAGCGCCCGGGCAGATCGTTGACGCCGGAAATCGTCGCGCCGCAGGGGAAAGCTCCACCGTCGGGGTCCCACAAGGGCAGGCCGGTGTCCTCGCCGCGCAGGTACCGCGTCAGGATGGACGCTCCCAGGTCGCTTCCTCCCGTGCCGAGGCCTTTCAGGGGGCTGGACGGTGGCAGGTAGACGCGGCAAGCGCCCAGGGCCGGGTCCATTTGCAGCGCCTGGGTGTAGTTCCCG
>JAHFDQ010000533.1 GCA_023248915.1 Archangiaceae bacterium
TCGTACCGGGCCGCGCGGCCCTTCCCCACGAGTCGCAGTCTCCGGGCTTCCACCATCTGACGTAGGTGCAGCTTGAGGGTGTTGCGGTTGGCTGCGGTGAGCGTCGCGGCTTCCCCGACGGTCAGTCGGCCGTGCCCCCGAACCAGCTCGAGCAACTGTTCGTCGAGCGGCGCGAGGCTCACCATGAGCCGCTCGCGCTCGATTTTCCGCGCGAGCCCGTTCTTCTGCTCGACCAGGCACCGGAGGAAGAACAGCAGCCATTCGCCGAGCTGCGATTCATCGCGGTCGAGCGTCGCCTGCGCTCGGCGCAGCGCCCGGTAGTGCTCACCCTTGTTCTCCTCGATGACGCGCTCGAGCGAGCTGAACGGCACGTACGCATACCCCGCCCGAATGAGCAGCAGCGTCGTCAGCACCCGCGCGAGGCGCCCGTTCCCGTCCTGAAACGGGTGCACTGCGAGCAAGCGCACGACGAAGACGCCAATGACCAATAGCGGGTGGTGCGCTGCAGCGCTCAGCGACGCGTTCGTCCACCGCACCAGCTCTTCCATCAACCTCGGCGTGTCGAACGGACTCGCGGTCTGGAGCACCCCGTGCAACTGCTTGAGGTGGTTCTCCGTCAGCGTCAGCTCGGCCCACGACGAGAAGACCAGCTCCATCGCCGCGGCGTATCCCGCCACCTCTTGCTCGTCGCGCGAGGGAAAGGAATGAACCCCCAGGCCCGACAGCACGCGGTCCACTTCCTCATCCGTGAGCTTGGCGCCCTCGATTCGAGTTGAAGAGCCGACCGACTCGATGGTCGCCACCTTTCGCAGCGAGGAGAGGCGATCGGGCGCCAGACCGCCGAGGGCCTGCCACCGTCCCTTGAACTCGTCCACCTCAGCGACGAGCCTAAGTAACTCGCCGTTAATGCTTAGTTTTTCAATGAAGTCCACAGGCGATACCCGATTACGCACCTACAAATACCCAAATTTATTGCCGCCTTCAATATATAGGATATTTACGGGTGTAGTTGTGGGTATCGGCCGACCCGGCTCTGGCTCTTCAGTCCCGCGCCATACGCCTGGCGCGGAGCGCCAACACCGCCGCGAGCAGCAACCCCGCGCCGGGAGCGCCCGCCTTCGCCGAGCACCCGCACTCAGGTGGCGGGGGGTCGGTCGAGACGCCGCCGCCTCCTCCCCCACCCCCGGACCCTCCAGAACCGCCGCCGCCTCCTGTTCCCCCTCCTCCGCCTCCTCCCCCTTGCCCTGCGTCGGGGACTCCGCCGTCGGCGGGAGTCCAACCTCCCGGCATCGGGTAGCCCTTCAGCACCACGTCGCCCTGCGGCACCGACGTCGAACAGCCCGACGGCATGCCCACCAGCAGCGGCTTGCCCGCGTCCACCCAGGCGCTGGCCAGGATGCTGGCGAACAGCGTCAGGGCGTCGCCCCAGCGCCGCGCCGTCAGGTCGCTGACGGCCGCGTAGAAGCCGGGCATGTCGTGGCCCCCGTCGGCGCGCGTGGTCGACTGGTCGGCGGCCACCAGCGTCGCCAACAGGCCGTTGCCGACGATGGCGATGTCGAAGGTCATGTTGACCGGGTCGGCGCGGCCCACCGTGCCGTAGTAGTTGGCGGCCTTGCTGGTGATGCCGTCGATGTTCGCGGAATTCGCCAGCATGTCCGATTCCCAGCGCGCGTGAAGGCCGTCGGGGTCGAAGTTCTTGGTGTCGTGCAGCACCGAGAACGAGTCGGTGACGTAGTGGGACAGGTGCGCGACGAGCGGCAGGATGGCGGTGTTGTCCTTGGACTGGAAGGCGGCCACGAGCTGGAAGTACAGGTCCTGCACGCGCCAGGGCACGTACCCGTCTTTGTAGGCGTAGAAGCCGAGCTGCGCCTGCGCCGCGGCCCAGTCGCGCGGGTAGTCGGTGATGGGCGTCACCCAGTCCAGCTCGATGAAGTGGCGCGGCGCTTCTTGCGGGTCGTAGCCGGCGCTCGACGAGTCTCGCCACCGGTCGGGGTCGCAGGCCTGGTTCTGGAAGGTGGCGTCCTGACTCGCCGCGAGCCACTGGCGCAGGCACGAATTCCCCGGCAGCGGGTCTTGCGCGTGGGTCAGCAGCCGCCGGTGGCCGTCGAAGCCCCAGCCGAAGGCGGGTTCGGACGCCAGCGACAGCAGGAGGAGTACCGGGAGGACGGCGCGCATGGGCGGCGGCGCCAGCCGGACTAGCGCTTCTCCAGAATGGACATCGACATCAAGGCTACCAGCGTCGAGAACAGCGCGTTCTCGGGCCGGTTCGAGATGGCGAGCAATTCGGCCACCGTGCGGGTGCCGTCGATTTTCGGCAAGAGGTCGACTTCCCACCGCTCGAGGGCAATCTCGTTGAGCTGGTACGACGCCTGCTGCGACGGCATCAGCCGGTCCTCGGGGCTCAACAGCCGCCGCAGCCGGTCGGGCTTGTACAGCTTCTTCACGCCCCGGAAGATGAGGTTCGCCGGGTGCACGTCGAGCTTGATGGCCTCGGCGCCCGCCTTGTCGCGGAAGCTCATCACGAAGGTGCCGTCTTCCCAGCCGAAGAGCGAGTAGATAACGGCCTTCACCTGCTGGCCGACGTAGTACATGCGCTCGGTTTCCTTGAGAAGCCCCCGCTCGATGAGCACGTCGCCGGTGCGGCGGTTGGACTTCGCCGCGATGCTGGCCGCGTCCTGGAGCTGGTCGGGCTTGACCTTCCCCACCCGGGCCAGGAATTGCCCGAACCGGTCCGAGACGAGGTTGGACAGCGCGAAGATGGGCTGGCCCTTCTCGAAGTAGACGACCTTCTTCGCCTTGCCGCGCTGGCAGCCCAGCTCGCCCGACTGGCCCGACTGGTAGAAGGCGGTAATGAGCGCCGGCAGGTTGTCCTGCAGCTCGCCCTTGCGGCTCGAGGTGGTGGGCGAGGGTTGCGGGGGCGCGGAAGGACCCGGCGGCGGCGGGCGCACCGCGCCCGACTGGCCCGGCGCGGTGGCCGAGGCGGTCAGCGGCGCGCCCCGAAGCTCGGCCGAGATGTTGTCGCTCGAGGTGACGCGAATGCGGCCGGTCAGCTCCATCGCGTCTTGCGGTTCTTCTTCTTCGACGTCGAAGTCGAGCTCGACCTCGAAGGCCTCTTCGATGGACTCGGCGGCCGCCTTCCTCTCGGCGGGCACCAGCGCCTGCACCGCCTCGAGCAGCTTCTGGGCCTCGAAGGGCTTCTCGAAGTACCCGGCGGCGCCGTACTTCACCTTCGCGTCGGCGGCCTGCTTTCCGCCCTTGAAGACGCCGGTGATGAAGATGAGCGGAAGCTGGGGGTGGGCCTTCCTCAGCGCTTCGGCGACGTGAAAGCCCATCATGTCGGGCAACAGCACGTCGATGACGGCGCAGGCGGGCGCGGTGGCCTTGGCCGCGTCCACCGCCAGCTTGCCCTTGCTCGCCGCCGAAACCCGGTACCCCGCATGCTCGAAGAGCTGAGTCAGCAGGGCAAGAAGCTCGGGGTTGTCGTCGACCAGGAGCAGGTTCGGAGCCATCGAGGCGCAAACCTTACCAGATGGCTCGAACGTGGTGCGGCTCACGCAGCCGGCGTATTGTCGCCCGCGCCGTGACCCGACCCCAGACGCTCCTGGCCGCCGCCGTCCTGTGCTGCTCGCTCGTTCCGCGAACGGGCAGGGCCCAGCCCGAACCGTTCGACGCCTCCATCCCCGACGCCTCGGTGGACCAGGGCGGGGCCGACCTGAACAGCCAGGAAAACCAGGATAGCACGGGCGCGACGCAGACCACCTGCCGAAGCTCGGGCGACTGCGACAAGGGCTTCCAGTGCCAGGGCACCCGCTGCGTGTACGTCGGCTACAAGCGGGCGCAGAGCGGCTGTTTCATGGGCACCGAGGCGACGGTGGTGGCCGTGGGGTTCGGCCTCGCGCTGAAGCGCCGCCGGCGGCGCCGCCGCTAGTTCTCGGCTTCCCGGCGCAGGGCGTAGGCCAGCACCATCAGGTGCACCGCCCGGTTCTGCTGCTCGTTGTCGAGGCCGGGCAGCATCGCCGTGGCGAGCGACTTCATGACTCCCAGCATCGGGTTGCCAATCTCGGCGCTGATGAAGGCGTCGAGCTCTTTCCCGGGCAGCGACTGGACCTTCTGGAGCGCTGCGAGGGCGCGGGCTTCGGTGGGAGCGGGCATGGGCCCGTCACCATAATCCTGCGTCCGGAGGCGTGCCACGCCGCGGAGTCCT
>JAHFDQ010000143.1 GCA_023248915.1 Archangiaceae bacterium
GCGTCCCCGGCAAGAACAAGATCGTCTCGGTGTGCCAAAACCCGTACCCCTGCGCGTTCGACCGCGGCATCGTCACCGCCATGGCCCAGCGCTTCGCGCCAGTTGCGCAGGTGGTTCACGAGGACGACAAACCGTGCCGGAAGAAGGGCGGCGACAGCTGTACCTACGCAGTGAGCTGGTAGTCATCCGGCGGTGCCGGGTCAGCCCGGCCGCGCCTCGCGTCGGGCCAGCGACCGGTGCAAAGTCTTGAGCCGCTGCTCGGGGTCGCGGACCAGCGAGTTGCCGGTGTCGAGCACGTAACCGGCGAGCACCGAGGTGATAGACGCCTTGACTCCCTCGGGGGGATTCCGGGCGAAGAACACGTCGAGCAGCTCGCCGCTGTACCAGCCGCGCACGAACGCGGCGAAGACCGCGGTGGCCCGGTCGACCACGGCGGTGTACTCGCGGCCCCAGTCCACCTCCTCGCCGGCGAGCTGGCGGTCCACCAGCACCGCGGCGCGGCTGGACGACTCGAGCGCGAGCGTCACCCCCGACGAGAAGACCGGGTCGAGGAAAGTACCGGCGTTGCCGGTCAGCGCCCAGCGGTCGCCGGTGAGCTTCTCGACCGCGGTCGAATAACCGGCCAACCGCTTCATCTCCATCACCCGGCGCACGCCGGCCAGCCGCTTCGACGCGGTCGGGTCGGTCTCGAGGTGCCAGTACAGGCGCCGCTCGTCCGTCGCCCCTGAGGCCTCGATGAGCTCGGGCGAACCGACGACGCCGACCGAGGTCCGGCCGTTCGAGAAGGGGATGATCCAAATCCAACTCCCGTTCGGGTGCACGCACACCCAGATGTCGCCCGCTTCGGGCCCGGTGGGGCGCTGGTCGCCTTCGACGTGGGTGAAGACCGCCACCCTCGGCCCCAGCGTCGGCGGCCGGTCCACGCCCAAGAGCCGGGGCAGCACCCGCCCGTAGCCGCTGCAGTCGAGGACGAACTTGGCTTCCACCTCGAGCGCCTCGCCGCTCACCAGCGCCGTCGCCTCGAGCCGGGCCGCGACGTCATCGAACCGGACTCCGGTGACCTGGTGCTGAAACCGGACGTCGACGCCGAGCTCGGCGGCCCGGGTCGCGAGCGTCTGGTCGAAGTCTCCCCGAGGCACCTGGTAGGCCGCCGGACGCGTGCCCGGCCTGCCCGCGGCGAAGGCGAACCGCACGGGCTGCCCGTCGCGCCAGAAAATGGCTCCCGGCTTCACCTGATACCCGCGCGCTTCGACCGCCTCGAGCAACCCGGCCTCGGCGAGCAGGTGGTTGCACCGCGGCAAGAGCGACTCGCCGATGACGAAGCGCGGGAAGACTTCGCGCTCGAGGCAGAGCACCTTCCTCCCGCGGCGGGCCAACAGGGCCCCCGCCACGCTGCCCGCGGGGCCACTGCCGATGATTGCGACGTCGACCACTTCCCTCTTCGCCAAGCCGAACCTCCAGCCGGTTGCAACTAACTGCGCGAAGGCCACGCCGCCCGAGAAACTTCCAGTAAGGTGCGGTGGCGCCCCGAAGGTGCTTTCATCATCGGCGCGTGGGCGCCAAGCACCTGAACACCGTCGAGTGGATTCGACATTCGAGCCGCGTCTGGCTGCCCTGGGCGCTGTTCATCGGAACGGCGGTGGTGGGGCTGGCGACGTCGGTCATCCTCGGCGTCCGCCTGCGCTCGGCGCGAGAGGATACCTATGCCGAGTTCCGCCTGCGCAGCTACGCCGACGTTCGGCGCGCCGCCGCCGAGGCGACCGCGCTGGAGGCCTCGAACCACGCCCGAGAGCTCGAGTCCCAGGTGAAGTCGCTCACCGCCGAGAACGCGACGCTCCTCGCGCGGCAGAAGCTTGCCGACTCGGCGAAGGTCCGACCCACGGCGGGCAAGACTCACGCGAAGGCCAAGACGGCCAAGGCCACCGCCAAGAAGAAACGCCGGCGGTAGGCGGGCACTCGCCCGTCCCCTCCCTTCACTCCGAGCGTCGCGAAGCTTGGTCGAGCGGCCCTCGACCACGGGACCTTGGCCCGAGCTCGGGCTGAACGGACTCGCCTACGGCTGGGCCGAGGCTGCCACCAGCTCGGCGACAAACGCGCCCGTCGCGTCGGCGCTCGCTGGAAGCTCGAGGTACCCGACCGGTTCGCCCGGCGGCGCCAGCTTCTCGACGAGGTACGAGAGCTGGTCGGCGCGCGCCACGAACACCACGGTGTACTTGTCGGAGAGAGCGAGCGCCCAGGCCAGCGCCGCGTGATGCCCCTGCCCCCCGGCCTCGAGCTTGCTCACCTCGGACACCAGCAGCAGGCGTGCCGCGGCGGCGTCGGCTTCCAGCCAGCGCCGCGCCTCGGCGAACCCCTCGGGCCGGAAGCTGTACGAGCAGACCGCGTCGGCGCCCGCGTCGGCCTGTTTGCCGGTCGAGCCTCCGAGGACGAGCCGGTCGGGCCGCCCCAGTCGGACCAGCTCGACTGTCGTCCCCCCGGCCGAGTCGGTCTTTCGTTCCTGCGCGAAGCCCCCGACCTTGATTCCCCGCGCCTCGAGCCCCGCAACGAAGGCCCGAACGAAGGTACCCCGGTCCACCGCCTTGCCGTACGTGACCACCGACCAGCGCGCCATGAGGAGTTCCTAATGGAAACTAGAAGTCCGCTGCTTGATCCAGATCTATCCGGCAATCGACTTCGACTGCCCTCGAGCCTATGGAGATTATTCAGGCCAGACGCCCACGAGGCTCCTCTCGATGACTCTCCCGCGCCCTCTGCTGCTGCTCGTCGCAGCAATCATCTCCCTGAGCTGCACACCGTCGGTCAGCTCCAAGCCGGCGTTGTTTCCTCCGCCGGAGGGCGAAGGAACCCTGGTGGCCGACAAGGCGCCCGACGCGCCGCGCGCCGACGCGGGCGGAGAAGACTTTCCGGTGCCTCCGCCGCCCTTCACCGAGGGCGTGTTCCCTTGCTCGGACTGCCACGCGTCGATGGAGACCGACCTGACCCGCCGCGAGCTGGGCATGCACGACTACATCAAGCTCGAGCACGGCCCCCGCGAGCGCTGGTGCTTCGACTGCCACAACCCGACCGACCGCGACAAGCTGCGCCTGGCCAGCGGCGCCCTGGTGCCGTTCTCCGAGTCGTATCGCCTCTGCGGCCAGTGCCACGGCGACAAGTATCGCGACTGGCGGGTGGGCGTGCACGGCAAGCGTACCGGGTTCTGGAACGGCAAGAAGCAGTACCTCTTGTGTGCGCACTGCCACAACCCGCACTCGCCGCACTTCAGGCCGCTGCAGCCGCTGCCACCCCCGGTGGCCCCGGCCCTCATCAAGGCGAAGGGAGCGGAGTAGCCATGGAACCCGACCCGCGCGACGACCCGTCCGAGTCCAGCCGGCGCCAGTTCCTGAAGGCGGTGGGCGTCGCCGCGTCGGCCGGCGCTTTCCTCGCCGGCTGCGACGAGGCCACCCGCGAGGCCTTCTTCCAGAAGCACTTCAAAGAGCTCGACAAGGACGAGCTGGCGAAGGTGATTGCCCGGCTGGAGAAAGACTACAGCGCCAAGGCCGGCAAGCCGGTCACCGTCGACACCACGCCCGCGATGGACGGCGTGCTGTTCGGCTACGCGCTCGACCTGTCGCGCTGCATCGGGTGCCGCCGCTGCGTCTACGCCTGCGTGAAGGAGAACAACCAGTCGCGCGACCCGCAGATTCACTGGATTACCGTGCTCGAGATGAAGAAGGAGCGCGGCGTCGACATCTTCGAGTCCGACCCCTACTACGACTCGAAAGAGGTGCCCCGCCCGGGCCACTTCTACATGCCGGTGCAGTGCCAGCAGTGCCAGAACCCACCCTGCGTGAAGACCTGCCCGGTGCAGGCCACCTGGCAGGAACCCGACGGCATCGTGGTGGTCGACTACAACTGGTGCATCGGCTGCCGCTGCTGCATGTCGGCCTGCCCCTACGGCGCGCGGCACTTCAACTGGGCCGACCCGTCCGTCCCCATCGACGAGCTGAACCCGGTCACCCACTACCTGGGCAACCGGCCCCGGCCCCGGGGCGTAGTCGAGAAGTGCACCTTCTGCGTGCAGCGCAGCCGGCACGGCAAGTACCCCGCCTGCGTCGAGATCTGCCCGGTGGGCGCCCGCAAGTTCGGCAACCTGCTCGACCCCGCCAGCGAGGTGCGCGAGGTCATCGGCGGCAAGCGCGTCTTCATCCTGAAGGAGGAGCTCAACACCCGGCCGAAGTTCTTCTACTTCTACGGCGTGTGAGACCTGCCATGCGGCTCTTCATCGACTTTCTTCTCGGCAGCGCCAAGCAGATGTTGAAGGGCAACCGTTCGTATTGGGGTTGGGTGGCCTTCCTGCTCGCGTGCATCGCCGTCGGCCTGGTGGGTTACGCGAGCCAGGCGGGCAGCGGGCTCATCGTCACCTCCATGCGCGACCAGGTGTCGTGGGCCTTCTACATCGGCAACTTCACCTTCCTGGTGGGCGTCGCCGCCGCGGCGGTGGTGCTGGTCATCCCCGCATACATCTACCAGTGGAAGCCCATCAAGGAGATCGTCATCATCGGCGAGCTTCTTGCGGTCAGCGCCATCACCATGTGCCTGTTGCTGGTGATGACCGACGTCGGCCGCCCCGAGCGGGCCTGGCACATGGCCCCCTGGCCCATCGGCCGCTGGAACGCGCCCTCGTCGCTGCTGGCGTGGGACGCGCTGGTGCTCAACCTCTACTTCCTCCTCAACTTCGCCATCGTCACCCACCTGCTGTTCCGCGCCTTCACCAAGCGCGACTACAGCCACCGCTTCGCGACGCCGCTCATACTCTTCTCGATTCCGGCGGCGGTCAGCATTCACACGGTGACGGCCTTCCTCTACAACGGACTTTCGGCGCGGCCCTACTGGAACTCGGCCATCCTCGCCCCGCGCTTCCTCGCCTCGGCCTTCTGCTCGGGCCCGGCCATCATCCTGGTGGTGCTGCAGGTGCTGCGCCGCTACGCGAACCTCGAAATCAAGAACGAAGCCATCTGGAAGATCGCCGAGCTGATGGCGTACGCGATGTTCCTCAACCTCTTCCTCTTCGGCGCAGAAATATTCCGCGAGTACTACTCGGCCACCGAGCACCTGGTCTTCACCCAGTACGTCTTCACCGGGGTGCACGGCCACGACACGCTGGTGCCCTACGCCTGGGCGTCGCTGTTCTGCTCGGTCGCGGCGTTCATCATCTTCCTGGTGCCGAAGACGCGGCGGAACTTCGTCACGCTCAACTTCGGCGCCTTCCTCATCTACTGCGGCGTCTACATCGAGAAGGGCATCGCGCTGGTGATTCCGGGCTTCACCCCGTCGACGCTGGGCGAAATCTACGAGTACTTCCCCAGCCGCACCGAGGTGATGGTGACCATCGGCGTGTACGGCGCCGGTTTCCTCATGTTCACACTGATGCTGAAGGTCGCCATTCCCATCATCAACGGCAGCTTCCACCTGGACAGCCGGCGGGCCGCCGAGGCGGGCATCGTCCAGGACGCGGCGACCAGCCACTGAGTTCGGCCGTCAGCGCACACCCACCACCCGCCGCCGCCCGCCTTCCTTGGCGTCGTAGAGGCGGCGGTCGGCCAGCCGCAACAGGTCGTCGGCGGTGGTGGCGTCTTGCGGGAAGACGGCCAGCCCCGCGCTGAAGGTGACCCGGAAAACTTCCCCGCTGTCGCTGGTGAACGGGACCGCCGAGAGCTCGTCCAAGACGCGCGCCACCATCAACTCGGCGGCCTCGGGCCCTTCCCCCGGGAATGCCAGGATGAACTCCTCGCCGCCCCACCGCCCGCGAAGGTCTTCGGCGCGGAACCGGCGCTCGAGCAGCCCGCCCAGCGACGCCAGCACCTGGTCGCCGGCCAGGTGGCCGAACCGGTCGTTGACGGTCTTGAAGTGGTCGAGGTCGAGCAGGCAGACCACCAGGGGGCGGTGGTGGCGCCGCGCTTCCACCAGCCTCGCCGACAGCGCCTGAATGCACGCGCGCCGCACCATCAGCCCCGTCACCGGGTCGCGGTCGGACCGCTCGCGCAGAAACCGGCGGCGCTCGATGCGCACCTTCACCCGCGCCAGAAGCTCTTCCCGGACGACCGGCTTCAACAGGTAGTCGTCGGCCCCGGCCTCGAACGCGGCGGCGCGCGCCGCCGGCGCCCCGTCGGCGGTCACGAAGAGGATAGGCAGGTCCTGCCAGCGGGGTGAGCTGCGCAGCACCCGGCAGACGTCGAAGCCCGAGTGGTCGGGCATGTTGCCGTCGAGCAGCACCACGTCGGCCGCGGTCTCGTCGAGCGCGTGCAGCACCTGGTCAGGGTGGTTGACCCGGGCGACGTTCATTCGCTCGTGGCGGAAGAGCACCGACATCTGGGCGGTGAAGTCGGCGTCGTCGTCCACCAGCAGCACGTGCGGCCTTTCGGCCCACCGCAGCGACGCCAACTGGTGCACGGCCGCCGAGAAGCCGTCGGCGTCCAGCGCCTTGCCGAGGTACAAGGACGCCCCGGCGTGCACCGCGGCGACGCGGGCCTTCATGTCCCGCCCGTCGCCCGACAGGAACGCCAGCGGCAGCCCCTCGAGCCCCTTGTGCGTGCGGAGGTCGAGGGCGAGCCGGTATGCGCTGGCCGCGGGCGCCAACCGCTCGTCGATGAAGGCGGCGTCGAAGCGATTCGAGCGGGTGACTTCGGCCACCGCCTCGGCCGCCGTCTGCGCGGGGACGACCTCGATGACCCGCTGCCGCCCCAGGTGACCGAGGTACTGCAGGTAGACCTGGTCGCCGCACACTGCCAGCACGCTCAAAGCCGTGCTGCCGGCGGTGGGGCTGCTCTCGGCGGCCGCGGCGATTTCCGTGGCCTCGAGCGACCGCATCACAGTGGCGAGCTCGCGTTCGACGTCGACCCATGCCGTTTCCATGAACGGCGCGGGAGTGCCTTCGGGTTCCGCGGACCTCGGCCTCAAGAGGTCTTCGATGTTACGCACCGACTTCCCGATGGCCGCGAACCCGTAGGCGCCGGCCGTCCCCTGAATCCGATGCGCCTGGGACTTAGCGTCTTGGCGGAGAATCAGGTCGTCGGGGTGGGCCTTGGCCTGGTAGATGGCGTAGGCGAGGGTCCCCAGCCTGCGCGGCAGGGCGCGCGCGTAGTCCTGGCGGAGCGCCGCCATGGCCTGCTTCAAGCCCACTTGCGCCGCGGCCTCGCCCTCCGCGCGCTCTTCGATGGTGACGAGCGCGTCGAGCTTCCCGACCAGCTCGGCCACGTCAATCGGCTCCTGGGCGACCAGGGCCACGTGAAGCTCGTCCACCAGGCGCCGGTGAGCGTCGAGGCTTCGCGTCTGGGTCGAGATCAGCACGACGGGTATCTCGGCGCCCGACCTTCGAAGCTGCCCGATGCAGGCGGGGCCGTCCCCTTCGGGCAGGGCGTCGTTCACCACCACCACGCTGGGACCATCGGCGACGGCCTCGGTCGCCTCGCGGCCCGAATTCGCCAGCACCACCCGCCAGCCGGCTCCGGTGAGGGCGGCCGAGAGCGCAGCCCGCGCCGCGCCGTCGCCCATGACCAGGAGCGCGAGCCTGGACGTCACGGGCCGGCCCGCCCCGCTTCGTAGAACCGCTGAACCCGGTCGGCCAGCCCCATCGGGTCGAACGGCTTGTCGATGATGCCAGCGGGGCCGAGGGCTCTCAACCGGTCGACTTCCGCCTTCTGGTGCACGCCGGTCATGAAGATGATGGGGGTATCGGCGGACTCCGGCCGGCTGCGCAACGCGGACATCAGGGCCGACCCGTCCATGTCCGGCATCAGCACGTCGAGGAGGATGACGTCGGGCCGTTCGACCGCTGCCAATGCCAGGGCCTCGGCGGCCGTGCCGGCGAGGACCACCTTCCACGGCCGCACCGCCTCGAAGCATAGCCGGGCGAGCTTTCGGATGTCGGGCTCGTCGTCGACGAGCAACACGGTGCGGATGCCCACGCCCATTGTCATGCCCTCTCCCCGCATCGGTCGGACAACCGTAGCGGAGAGCCCGCGCGCGATCACCTGTCGCGGACTGATTCTATCGTGGGTATGACGCCAGCTTATCGTCGAGCTGGGCGGCCAGCGCCTGGTGCGCCCGCCAGAAGTCCGGGCTTGCCTGGGCGTTCAGTTCCTTCACCGTTTTTCCCTGTTGCTCGACCCAGGTGAAGTACTTCTGGTTGTGCCAGCGGCGGCGGACTTCGCGGGTGCCCTCGAGCGCCCAGTCAGTCTTCACGTTTCGAAAGATGCCCATTCGCCGCACGGCCTCGTCGCGGGTCATCTTGCCGTGCTCGGCGTCGAGCTTCTTCAGCACCGACGGGTACCGGTCGAACGAGTCGGTGGCCACCGTCACCACCAGGTCCTTCGGCCCCAGCCCGAGCAGCTTGGCGGTCTTGATGGCGCCCAGCACGTTGCAGATGCCCGACACCCAGAACAGGTCGACCAGCGCCTTGGCGCCCTCGGCCGGCACGCCCTCGGACACCAACGTCTCGGTGCCTTCCTGCACGAGCTGCAGCGCCTTCAGGCACTCGAGGTCGTCGATGCAGAGCAGCCAGTCCATGTTGAGCACGTTGTGAATCCAGGTGACGTGCTTGTCGCCGATGCCCTCGATGCGGTGGCCGCCGAAGCCCACGTCGTACAGGGTGGGACACTGCACCGGTTCGAGGCCGACGACGGCGGTGCCGAAGAGCTGCTTCAGCCGGTCGCCGGCGGCGATGGTGCCAGCCGACCCCATGGCCGAGACGAACGCGGCCACGCCGCCGCCGCCCACGCCGCGCGCCGCCAAGTCTTTCGCCAGGTCGGCGACGGAGTTTCCGGTCACCTCGGTGTGGAACCGGTAGTTCCCGAACTCGGAGAACTGTTCGAGGATGCGGTTCTTCGGGTCGCGGCGCAGTTCCCACACCTTGTCGAAGATTTCCTTCACGTTCGACTCGCAGCCCGGGGTGGCGATGACCTGGGCGCCGTAGCGCCTGATCCGCTCGAACCGCTCGGCGCTCATTTCCTCGGGCAGCACCACCAGCGACGAGTAGCCCATGCGGGGGCCGACCCAGGCGCCGCCGATGCCGTAGTTGCCGGTCGAGGGGCAGACCACGGTGTGCTCGCCCGGCGTCACTTCGCCCGCGAGCTGCTTCTCGAGCAGGATGGAGTAGACGGCGCCGACCTTGTGCGCTCCGGTTGGGAAGCGACGGCCGCTGATGACGGCGATGGGCGCCGCCACGCCGGTCAGTTCCTTCGGCAAGACCTGGTGCACCACCTGGCCGTACTCGTCCTTCCAGGTGATGTTGTAGAGGTTGACCGGGTCTAAGGGGTTGGCTTCGCGCGCCGCCAGCGCGGCCTTGCGCGTCTTGGGGGCGATGCGGCTCGGGTCGCGCATCTCGGCGTAGGACGGTCCGAAGATCATGGGCATGGGCGCTTATAAACCCGCTTCGCGCGGGGCGTGCAAGGCCAAGCGCGGGTGGTAATCTCGCGCCCCTTCCAGTCCCACAACTCGAGCTTCGAAGGAGCAAGTCATGGCGTACCGCGTGGTGCTGTTGCCCGGAGACGGAATCGGCATCGAAGTCATGGCGGAAGGCCGTGCGGTGCTCGAGGACGTCGCCCGGCTGACCGGGGTTTCCTTCGAGCTCGAAGAGATTCCGTGCGGCGGCCAGTACTACCTGAAGCACGGCAGCCGCGACTGGCCCGAGGGCTCGGAAGAGCGCTGCGGCAAGGCCGACCTGATGCTGCTGGGCGCGGTGGGCTGGCCCTCGCCGACCGGCAAGGGGCCGGTGCTGATGGGCGACGGTCACATGGCCGGCTACTCGCCGGTGATCGGCAACCGAATCCGCTTCGAGCTGTACGCCAACGCCCGCCCGGTGAAGCTGTGGCCGGGGGTGCGCCACCGCATTCACGGCCACCACCAGCAGGTGTGGCAGCCCGAGAAGGTGGACATGCTGATGGTCCGCGAGAACACCGAGGGGCTGTACTCGGGGCTCGGCGGCTTCCTCTACGCGGGCACGAAGAAGAACATCGCCACCGACTTGCGCATCATCACCCGGGCCGCGTCCGAGCGGGTCATCCGCTACGCCTTCGAGGCCTGCCGGCTGCGCAAGCGCGGGGCGCCCAAGGACGGCAAGAAGCGCGTCACCTGCATCGTGAAGGACAACGTCCTGAAGGGGTGCCAGTTCTTCAGCCGCGTTTTCTTCGAGGTGGCCAAGGGCTACCCCGAAATCGAGCCGGAGACCGCCATCGTCGACGCCTTCACCCAGTGGCTGATAGGCCAGCCCGAGTACTACGACGTCTGCGTCACCACCAACATGTTCGGCGACATCGTCACCGACCTCGCCTCGACGCTGCAGGGCGGCATGGGCATGGCGGTGGGCTGCAACATCGGCGACAGGCGCGCGATGTTCGAACCCATTCACGGCTCGGCGCCGAAGCACTCGGGGAAGAACAAGGCCAACCCGATGGCGATGATTCTGGCGGTGGCCGAAGGGCTGCGCTGGCTGGGCGGCAAGAAGGCCGACCCCAAGCTGATGGGGGCCGGCGACGCCATCGAGGCGTCGGTGGCCGCGGTGCTAGCGGCGGGGGCTCCGCTGACGTACGACTTGGTGGGCGAGGACAAGGCCGCCAAGGCGACCGAGGTGGGCGCGGCGATTCGAGCCGACCTGGCCAAGCGCCTGAAGCGCTAGGGCGGCGCCGGACCGGTCGGTCTGCCGCCTGACTTCCCGGCGTGAGGCCGATGGGCGTGCGCCGGGCGAGGCGCGGCTTTACCTTCCGGCATGCCAAAGCTGCTCTCCGAGAGTCAGGTCCAGCAGTTCCTCGATCAGCACAAAGAATGGTCGCTCGACGGGCGCGAGCTGGTGCGAACGTACGAGCTGCCGGCCTTCCTCGACGCGATCGCCTTCGTCCGCCGGGTGGGCGAGGTCGCCGAGGCGAATGACCATCACCCGGACATCGACATCC
Organism: Archangiaceae bacterium; assembly: GCA_023248915.1. Lineage (GTDB taxonomy): Bacteria > Myxococcota > Myxococcia > Myxococcales > Myxococcaceae > JAHFDQ01. The sequence continues at coordinate 10,926 of JAHFDQ010000143.1, forward strand.
GCTACCGGAAGGTGACGCTGCGCCTCACCACGCACTCGAAGGGCGGCCTCACCGAGCTCGACCCGAAGGTCGCGGTCGACTGCGACGCGGCCTTTCGCCTGAAGAGCCCGGCCGTCAGCTCGCCCCGACCGTAGCGAGTGGCCTTCACCCTCCGGCGCAGTCCGTGGCGAACGCCGAGCCTCCGCCCCTCACGGGCTCGAATCGGTACGGAGATGGCGCCGATGCGACGCACCACGCTCGTTCCGACTCGTGACGAACAACCTGGCGAGCGACGCCCTCCTCTTGGGCCCCATCGTCAACCAGTCGCGCACCGCGGCCTCGACCCGCCCACGTTCCGGACCCGGCGGGAGTGTCTTGAGCTGCTCGCGGTAACCGGCGATTCGCTCTTCGCGCACGTTCTCGACGTGCTTCAGGGCGTGGAGCCGTTTCAGCGTATCCGTCCTGTCCTCAAGCTTGTCGAGAACCATCGCCCCGATGATTGCCGCGGTACGCACATCCACCGGTACCCGCCC
>JAHFDQ010000534.1 GCA_023248915.1 Archangiaceae bacterium
GAAGGGGCCTACGACGACGCGCTCGCCGCTGGCCACGAGATGCGCCGCCGCGGAGGCTGCCCGGTCGACCCGATGGTCGAGAAGCTCCGCAACCCGGCGAACGCGGTGGCCGTGCTCCAGGCCATGCAGGGGCTGGGGCCGAGTGCTCAGCTTCTCGTGCCGAAGGTGCTGCCCATGCTGGCCGCCTTCGAGCCCCCGGTGAAGGTTCTCGCGGTCGACGCGCTGGCCGAGGTCGGCGACCCATCGGCGGTTCCGGCGCTCCAGAAGCTGTACGAGCAGGAACAGAAGTCGCTGCAGACGCTTCGCGCCAAGTGGATTCCCGCCGATCTGCCGAAGAAGTTCGACGAAGGCTTCAACCCCGAAGCGCTGCCCCCAGGGGCCGACCCCGACGCCGCGGCGGCCCGGCAGGCCGACCTGTTCCGGAAGGTGCGCGCGCTGGCCGAGGCGAAGGCCCGCGAAGCTCACAAGGTGTTGATCGAGCAGCGGCCCCCCACCGAGGTCGTCGACGACGCCTCGAGCGACCAGCTCAGGCTGATGGCTTCGCTGGTGCGCGCGCTGGGCGTCTTGAAGGCCGAGGGTGCCGCCGCCACCCTGAAGCCCTGGGCCGACGAGTCGAACCCCCGCCTCCGCGGAGCGGCCTACGTCGGCCTGGCCAGCGTCGGCCCGGACGGCATCGCCCTGGCCAGCGCCGGGCTGGTCGACGCCGATCGCCAGGTGCAGGGTTCGGTCGCGCAGGCTCTCGCCGAACAGGGCCTGGCCGGCCAGAAGGCGCTCCTGGACGTGCTCCCTCAGCTCTCCGGAGACAAGCTGCGCCTCCTCGAACCGCTGAGCCGGTCCGGCGTCGCGGCCAGCGCTGTCGGCGTGCTGCTGCAACTGGTGCGCGAGGGCGGGGCCGAAGCGGGCGTGGCGGCGCGGCTGTTGGGCGACATGCGGTCGAGGGAAGCCGTCGACGGGCTGGTGAAGTACCTGGACGACCCGACCGGCGTGGCGCGGAGAGACGTGCTCTTGGCCCTCGGGAGAATCGGCGACCCGCGCGCGGCCGAAGCGGTCGGCCGCGACCTGTACCACGACAGCGCCGACGTGCGCGCCGCGGCCGCCGAGGCCCTGGCGTCCATCGGCAGCGCCGCCCAGGTCGAAGCACTGGACGCGCTCAAGGGCGACTATTACCGAAGAGTCCGTGACAGCGCCGTGGCCGCGCTGGGCCGGGTGGGCAAGTGAAGGACCTTCGAGAGCTCAAGACCAAGGCGTCGGAAGCGTTCGCCAAGGGCAAGTTCGCCAAGGCGGCCGACCTGTACCACGACTACTGCGAAGGCGACCCGAAGGACCTGCACGCCCGCCTCCGCATGGGTGACGCGTGGGCGAAGACCGGCAAGAAGGACAAGGCGATCATCGCGTACAAGACGGCAGCCGAGGGCTTCGCGCGAGACGGCTTCCTCCCCCGGGCCATCGCCGCCAGCAAGCTGATTCTCGAGCTCGACCCAAAGCATCAGGGCGTGCAGCAGATGCTCGCCGAGCTGTACGCGAAGAAGGGCGTCCCGGGAGACTCGAAGGCGAAGAAGCCGCCCGCCCCCGAGGTGAAGCCGCCGGGCAAGCCCGCCGCGTCGACGAGCTTCGCCGACCGTCCCGACGCAATCGAGCTGCCCCCCGATGACGACAAGCCGAAGGCTGCTCCGGCCGTGCCTCCCAAGGCTCCGCCCGCGGCCCCAGAGCCAGTCGCGCCGAAGCCCCGGGCCGAGCCACCGGTCGCTGCGAGGGCTCCGGCCCGAGCGGTCATCGACGACTCGACGGCCCCCGAGGAAGTCAGCGACCTGGAAGAGGTCGAGGAGATCGAAGTCGAGGACGGCAGCGGGGGAACCGTCTCGGGTGAGATCGACGTCCCCATCGAGGGCGTCGAGATCTCCCCGGAGAAGGGGCTCCCGACGCCGACGGAGAAAGAGCTGACGGTCGATTTTTCCGCCGACCTGCCGCCTGAGCTGCAGGTGCCGACCACCGCGGCGGGCCCTGCGTCGCCGGTCGCTCCACCGGCCTCTCCGACCCGCGTTCCTCCTCCGCCTCAAGGTATGGCAGCGTCGTCGGCACCGTCGCCCGTGCCGCTGGTCGGGCCCCCGCACTCCGCGCCGCCTCCAGCGGCTCACATAGCGCCCATACCCCTGGCCGCGCCACCGTACGTCGCGCCTGCTCTCGCGGCGGTTGCATCTACTAAGCCCGTGCCTCTGGCCGCGCCGCCTTTGGCAGCGGCGCCCCTGCCACTGCCGGCTCCTCCGGCCTCGGTGACTCCCTCCGCGCCACAATCGCCCGTACCGCAAGCCGCGCTACTGCACGCTGCGCCTGCCGCGGCCGAGGCCAAGGCTTCGACCGCCCCGCCGGGTATGCGCCCGAAGCGCCCGGACGCCGCTCTCGGTTCGGCCGACACCGGGGCGCGGCTGTCCGCTACCGCCATTCCGACCCCGGAGTCGTCCGCGGCGGCACCCCGAGCCGAACCGGTCGCCGCCGCTTCGAGCCGTATCTGGATGCCCCCCGCGTTCGCCGGCGCCACCCCCCAAACCTCGGACGCCGCGCCCGCTGCCGCCGCGCCGGCCGCCCCGGCGCCCCCGGGGAAGCGGCGCTCGGACCGCCAGGCCGGTCTCGATGCCTTGTCCAAGTTTTCCGAGATCGACGTCGACCTCGACGCACCGTTGCCCGCAAGCCCGGCGATACGCGCGTCGCCCTCGGCCGTGGCGGCTCGCGTGGCTCCGGCGGCGACTCCGGCCGCCCCGACCCCCGCCGTCCGTCCGGCGCGCCCGAAGCCGGCGGGAATGCCCTCGTTCACCGAGCTCGAGCTCGACGGCGACTCGATCTTGCACGCCATCGAGACCGCCGCCCTCGCCGGCCTGGCTTCCCGGGGCCAGGACGAGGGCGGCGCGGAAGAGGCCGAAGAGGTGCTCGACACCCCGGCAGACTTGGCGGCCGAGAAGCCGTCGGCGGACGGCCTACCGCAGATTCCCCTGTTCTCCGACCTGCCGCCCGACGCCTTCATCGAGCTCTTCGAACGCTGCCCCCTGCGCCGCTTCTCAGAGGGCGAGGCAATCTTCGAACAGGGCAGCGTGGGTGACGCCTTCTACGTGATCTGCGGAGGCAGTGTGCGCGTGTTCCGGCGCGAAGCCGCCGAGAAGAAGCCGATCGCCACGCTCCCCGAGGGCGCGTTCTTCGGCGAGATGGCGCTCCTGTCCGGGGCGCCGCGCACCGCCTCGGTCGAGAGCGCTTCCGAAGAGACTCAGCTCCTCGAGATTTCCGCCCCGGTGCTGGGGCAGCTCTCGCACCAGTACCCGCAGGTCGCTCAGGCCCTGAAGAAGTTCTGCCGCCAGCGGTTGTTGGCGAACGTGATGAACGCCTCGCCGCTCTTTCAGCCGTTCAACCGCGACGACCGCCGCGCGCTGGTCGAGCGCTTCCGCGCTCGCGACGTCAACAAGGGCGATGCCATCGTCAAGGAAGGCGAGAAGAGCGACGGCCTCTACGTGGTGCTCTCGGGCGAAGTCGACGTGCACAAGGGCCAGACCCGCCTCGCGCAGTTGAAGGAAGGCGACGTCTTCGGCGAGATGTCGCTCTTGTCGAAGACCCCGGCGACCGCCACCGTTTCGGCTTCGAAGCACACCTCGCTGCTCAGGTTGCCGCGAAAAGACTTCGACGAGCTCATCCTCTCGCACCCGCAGATATTAGTGCTCATCTCCGACCTGACCGACGACCGCCGCCGAAAGACCGAAGCCGCGCTCGGAGGCGCCGCCGGGTCGGCGGAAGAGGGGCTGCTGCTCGTCTAGCCGCCGCGGCGAATCTTCGCCAGGTACTCGTCGCGACTGACCAGCCCCTTCTCGACCAAGAGCTCGAGAATGCCGCGCATGGCGCGCACCTGGCCGGCCATGATCGCCTCGATCTCGGTCAGCCGCGTGGAAATCTCGGCCAGCGACCCGGCCGGCTGGGAGGGCGCGGCGGCCGGCGCGGCGGGGACGTACGGGCTGAGGGCCGGCGCGGAAGGGGCCGGCACCGGCGGAAGCGTGGGCGGGGGCGGGGGTGGCGGCTGAAGCGTGAAGACCGGGGGCGGCGGAGGAACCGGGGGAGGAATGGCCGGCCGCGCCGGTCCGGCCGCGCCGCCCTGGGCGAACTGCGGGTTGAAGGTGTTCGCGATGATGCCGCGGCCCTGCTGCATGGC